>JANMLQ010000217.1:0-7951 GCA_031372635.1 Akkermansiaceae bacterium
GCGAACTCGAAGCCACTCCGCGCGGCATCTACTGCGGGGCCATCGGCTGGCTCGGATACAATGGCGAGTCATCATTCAACATCGCCATCCGCACCCTCGTCCGAAATGGAGATAAGCTCACCTATCAAGTCGGTGCCGGCATCGTAGCGGACTCCGATCCTCAGAAGGAATACGAGGAAACGCTACACAAGGCCGCAGGCATAAGACTCGCGGTAGCGCGATCGTAGTCACGGACTTCAGTCCGTTCTTCGCTTATCAGAGCGGACTAAAGTCCACGACTACGATTTGCGGCTGCTGCCCAGTTCAACGGACACGCAGATCCGGGCGGCGCAGATGCAGTTCGCGGGCCTTCTGCCATGGCGTAGGCTCGAAAGGCGCGGTTAGCGGGTGCATCTCACGGCGTTCCAATTGTGAATTCACCGGATTGATCCGTTCATGTCTGGGAAAGACTCCGAGCGCCAGATAGCGGAAAGCGGAGCTTGAATGCAGGTGTGTCGGTTCTTCGGGATTCAAATGGGTGAGTCGCTCGAAATTCGACGACCATGAGAGTCTGGCTGAAAGCTCATCCTCCTCCCATGGAATGCCCAATCCACCACCCGGATAGTCCAGTGGATTCCAAGGAATTCCCCACACTTCTCCATTGTTGAAAGCAATGCTTCTGAATCCTTTGGCATACGAAGCGCTTAGAAAGTCCCGCCGCATCGCCATCTGCTCGTCGTGTGGTAGCCCAGGCGCAAGCCGCATTAGCATTCCGAAAACCCTCGCTCTGCCTGTGTTGCCGCCTTGAAGGGACCGCTGCCTCAACGCATCCCAGATCGCGCGGATGACCGCTGCATCAGGCGGCGATTTTTCCACGAGTTTGATTAATTCGAATAGCGCCCAGGACTTCGTTTCGTCATCCAGCCAGCGCACGGTTTCCTGAGCTGCTGTTCTTGGCTCCTTGAGGATTTCCATCAAAGGGTTTGCCGCATGATTGGTTCGGTTAAGCCAGGCTCCAAATTCCCAGGCTAATGAATCGCTCCGATTCCTTGCGATCTCCTTGAGGACGGACATTCGTTTCGGATCCAGCGTCAGCAGCCCTCGCATGCAGAGTTCCATTTTCAGCAGCTCGGCAACAGGGTGCAAACCAAGAAGCCCGGAACTTCGCCATTGGCTTAAACGGGCCTGGGAGAAGTACGCCACCACCCTTGTAGAGGCAGTGGGCGCATCAATTCCTTGCAATCCTTGATGCAGTTTTGACGAAAAGCCCATTCCTCCGTGAGCACAAGCCGAGTCCAGAATTCGGACAAGCGATTCGATGGCATGGTCGGCAGGCTGCGGAATAGGAAGACGGCCATCAGCGAAGCGATTCAACGATTCGACCTGAGTGCCTTTCGGGACGATCCGCCAGCCTCTCCTGATGTGCCATGCGAGTGCCAGCCATTTTTCCGGTGTGAGTGCAGGCTTGTCCGACCAAGCGTCCATGCACAGGAGCAGTGCTGAAGAAAAGTCGCCGAGAGACAGATTTGCCATGAGTGGGCTTAGCTCTCCTTGAAGGACGCATCGCTGTTCCTCATTCATGAGAGGTCGTATTTTCCAGAGCAACTCCGTCCAATTCAGATCGAAACGAACAGAATCCAATTTCCAACGTCTTTGGAAAAGTTCAGGATTCAGCATCACAGGAATGAGTAGGCACCCCAACTCCGCTTGCTGTTGTTCCGTAAGATAGGGGTAAATCAGGTGAACGATGTTGAAAGGCCGGCTGCCCGATAGATCGGAACCTTTGACTGCGGATGCCACTTCCTCACACGCCTTCCGCGCCCATTCTGCAGCACTGGCGGCAAGCTGGTTTTGTTGTTGTGGAGTCAATGCCAGCAACACGCGGCCCCTCGTGTTGGAGAGTTCTTCCCGCGTTCCCCTGCCGTGATCCATCAACCAGCGGAACAGCACATCGCGACGCCAGTTCCGGATCGTTTCGGCTTCCGATTCATTGAAGCGATCCGGCCAGTGTTTCAGGCTGTCACCCAAGCACTGCCACAAGGCGAATCCGTGTTCGGTTTGATTGTGGCGTTCAAACTCCGCGAACTCCAGTGCCAACGCGCCAAAGTGCTCTGCGATACCGCGAACGGGGGCGCTCATCGCGTGGTAAAGATTCTCCTTGTTGGCGAGCATCCGTTGAGTGAGTCCGGCCCACGACTCGGGTGGATCGAGGGCAAGCAGGGTGTCCAGGGCTCGCATCCACAGCGCTTCCGCGACTGGAGAAAAGGGCTCGTTCCAACCAAGCATCATGTCACGCACCTTGGTCCTCCACGGCTCGAATTCAGGAGGATCGGTTAGAATGATCAGCGCCATGCAGATGATGGCGGCTTGGCGTGAATCGTTTCCCAGTGCAACGTCGCCGCGCTGGTGATCGAGACGTTTCATCCAATCGTGCCGATACTCCAAGGTGTCATCCGCGCCAGTAATGACCGGGAAGAGCCGCTTCCATTCCCGCAGCAGGAAATTCGCGCGAGTTCCATCCTTGATCAAGGAATCGGCAAGCGCTCGGCGAAGCGGCCAGCGGCTGGAAGCGATGAGGCACTCGGTGGTGGGAGTGACGCCAAATCGGCGGTTCTCCACATGCCTGGTAAGCCAATCGGGAACTCCCACGCGCAGCCATTCCAAGGTACCCACCAGCCTTTCCGCTAACGATTTTCCAGATTCTTCCCGATACGGCTCGCTATTGAGGATTTCCCGATCCAGCCGCGTTTCAAACTGAGACAATGCCAGATGCCCAAACATGAGGCGCAAACCGCCGAGCAGGACAAAACCGCAGATGCAAATGGCAATCGCCCATAGCCAGCCACGCGCGGGTTTGCGCCCGAAGCAAAACCTTGCGACCACCGCCAACAACGCGAGCGATGCGACCGCTAACAAGACCTCATCCGATGCTAAGCAGCTTGCGCCAGGGCGTTGCCACGGCTCAATGCACCACAGGATTCCGGCAACGAGGAAACATGCCGCCGCAATGAAAATCACGAGGCCGCGCCCCGCGTTTGTACGCGAGAAATGCGGAGTCGTGATCGCATGGTCCTCGGGTCCGTTCATGGGAATCGTTCCTTTCCCAATACCCGGAGGAGCGGCGGTGATCTTTCCGTTTTTCAGCGCTGGCGGCAAAAGTAGTCACGGACTTCAGTCCGTTCTTCGCATATCAGAGCGGACTGAAGTCCACGACTACGGTTCCCCCACAGTCGGCTCCGTCACGATGTCCGCGGTCGCCTTCACCGATCTTGTTAGAACCTCCTTCGGTGCCTCACCCGGCTTCAGCGGCGGGTGCGCCATGCCACGGTAACGCAGCGGCGTGTATCCCAGCGCCAGCATCTTATCCAACGGCGCTTGTTTCAAACCCGGCTTCCAATACTGCGGGCCGCCGCCAGTCTCGTAGTAATAGATCCAGGTCTTCTCCGGGTTCGACCAACCAGCGCACAGCACCACATGGCGGCGCGGGATGTTCAACACGTCGCCGGGCCGGAGATCGGCCGCGCTGGGCAGCACATCGCAGATGGATGGCAGCATGCCCGTGTCATGCACCTTCGGCAGTTTCAGGCAGCGTGAAACGAAACCCGAGCAATCCACACCCGCCGCGTGATTGCTGACAGCAGCGTTGTCCGCCTTGCGTTTCGCTGGCGACGACACATCGCCTGCGGCAAATCCGTTAGACACCGCCGCATCGAATGACGACGGGCTATCGAAGCCGCCCCACTTGTAGGGAACGCCCTCGTTCACCGCGCCGGGAATCCACCAGCCCTTGCGCGGTTGCTGCGGCTCGTGGCCCGCGTCCGGCGTGTTCACTAGGACGCCCGTCTTGTCCTTACCATGCAGGATGTTTCCCGCAAACGGGCGCCAAGAATGCGTGGCATACTCGCGCGCAATCGCCATCGACTCCGCAGGCGTGAGCTGCGACGGCGCGGACGGATCACCGGCCACCAGTTGCTCAGGCGGCGGGGATTTCACAGCGCAGCTCGTCACAAACAAGGCGATGGATAGTGATGCGGCTTTCATCCGCGCACGCTGCCCAATTCGTCCGCCGTGGTCAAACCCATGTGTCACGAAGTCGCCATTCAGATTGACCCGCCGCACGCACGCAGGCAAAACCTTCTCATGGCAAGCCGCCTTCATTTCTTGATCCCCGCCATCTTGAGTCTTGCATCCGCAGCCATGGCGGCGGAAACGAAAACCAAACCCCTCGTCGCGCTCGTCATTGGCAACGCGAAGTATGAATCCGCCGTCGGCCCGCTGCGCAATTCCGTCAACGATGCGAAGGCCGTTTCCAAAACCTTGCGCGGCCTCGGCTTCACCGTCATCGAAGAACACAACGTCTCGCGCGATGATCTGCTGGAGGCCGTCTCTGGATTCCGCGCGAAGATCAAGGGCGCGGAAGTCGCACTCTTCTACTACGCCGGTCACGGCATCTCCGTCGCCGGATCGAACTACCTCATCCCCATCAAATCCGGCTATCAATCCGAAGGCGCGGACGACACCACCCTGCGCATGCTCGCGGAAACGAAACTCTTCAACGCCGAGCAAGTCGTCGCCGAAATGAGCGCCGCAGGCGGGCGTTGCAATCTCGTCATCCTCGATGCCTGCCGCAACACACCCATCGCCCGCAATCCGAACACTCGCGATGCCACCACATCCGGCGGCTTGTTAGAAATGAAACCGCCCGCCGGATCGCTGATCGCCTTCGCTACCGATGCGGGCCACACCGCGCAGGACGGCACCGGCTCCAACGGCCTCTACACCGGCGAGCTTCTCAAACACCTACAAACCCCCGGCCTCACTATCGAGCAGGTTTTCAAACGCACCCGCGCCGGAGTTATGCAGAGTTCCAACGGTGCGCAGATCCCGGCCGAATACTCGCGGCTTGTCGGCGATGACATCTTTCTCGCCGGTGCCGCGCCCGCCACGCCACCGGAACCCGTCCTGCCCAAAGCCCAGCCGGTGGAAATCCCCACCACCCGCGCCATCAACCAACTCGCCGCCGCAGGCAAGGCGGAGTCCTGCATCGAAGCCATGCGCATCACTGCCTCCACCAACGGCCCGGGCGATTTCGCAGCCGCGCCCATCGACGCGTTGTTAGAAACCACCAAGGAAGACCTCAAGGAAATCAACGGCCCCTCACCGCGCTTGGACGCCGCCTTGAAAACCTGCCAACTCGCACTCGATGCCATCCGCGACTGCCTGCCGCCGGATCATCCGAAAATCAAACCTCTCACCGCCAAAGCAAGTAACCGCCTCGGCGACTGCCAGTTTCTAGCAGGTCAAACCGAAGAAGCACTCAAGTCCTATCACAGCGCCGTCGAACTCGCGCCCGCCGACGCCTACCCGCTCTACAACCGCGGCCGTGCTCACCTCGCCCTCGGCCACACAGAAGAAGCCAAGGCCGACTTCACCACCGCCGCCGATCCCAAGTTCAACCAACCCACCGCCCGCAAACTCGCCCAGAAAGCACTCGCGGAGGAACTTGCCCGTGACTGAGCATTGGATCATGGATGCCTCCCCGCTGATAGATCATGGTTGTCTGGCAAATGTCCCGCCGCGCAGTGGAGTTGCAGTGAAATCATTCAGCGGTCACCGCCATTGCGCGGAAGATCGTGAGGCCCAAAAGCGTGCGCCGCCGGACATTGATCGGTTTTCCTACAGAGCGGCTCACCATGGATGGACTAGGGGTTTCCTGCCTCGGTCTGTTAGTGTGGCGGGCCGCTGTAAGGACCGGCTCTACGGCCAGATACCTCTTGACATGCGGGCGTCCGGGGCGATTTCCTCACTGACGCCCACGGTATGTTGAAAAACCCCTCCAGATCCGCCGCGATCATCGCCCTCCCGTTTGTTTTTGCCGCGCTTGGCTCCTTCGCGAACGCGCAGGCTCCGGCTGTCGGCCCGGCGGCGGCGGTGGTCGCCCCCGCGACGTTGATCCGCCTTTTTAACGAGGCCGAGAAAGCTTTCACCGAGAAGACCTACGACGTGGCAGCCGATAAGCTCAAGGAGCTCATCACGTTGCTCGGCAACAACAAGGAGGCTAACTTCGAGCTGCTCTATTTCAACATCGGCCTAGCCCATCTGCTGGGCGACAAACACGGCGATGCCGAAACGGCCTTCACCGACTGCCTGAAACGTTTTCCCAAGGGCGAATACACCTCCCGCTGCTATCTCGGCATCGGTCGTGCCGCGATGCTTCAGGACATCCCGCAGAAACAGCAGCGTGCGATCGAGGCTCTCAAAATCGCCGCCAAGGATCCAAAATTCCGCTCGGAAGCCGGGCTTTGGCTGGGCCAAGTCTATAACAAAATGGGCAAGCGCGATGAGGCGCTCGCGGTTTTCCGCAGCCTGATGGGGTCGAATGTGCGCACTCCGCAGCAGACCACTGCTGCCGTCGAAGTAGTCGGCCTGCTCGCGGATCTCGGGAAACTGGAGGATCTTTCCCTTTATCTCGACAGCCTCTCGCACCAGCCCGGCGTGAAGGACTCGATCGCTTGGTTTGCCAATCAAATCGTGGTGCGTGGCGATGAGTTGGTAGGCGGCAATTCATTCGAGGCGGCGCTCGCGATCTACCGCTCGGTGCCGCCACGCAGCCAGATTCTGGAAACTCAGGCGAGCGCACTTCAGGAAATGGCCAAGGACGTGAAGGCGCTCGAAAACCGCGTCAAGCTGGAGGAAAGCAAGCCGATGATGCAGCGCACCGGAGCCTCCCAACTCCTCAACCTGCTCAAGCCCGCCATCGAACAGGCCGAAACCGCCAAAAAGGCCATCGACGAAAAGCCTGATCTCGACGGTGCGCTGCTGATGCGCCGGGGCCGCTGCTGCTACTATCTGAAACGCTACGAAGAGGCGCTGGTCTGCTTCCGCACGATCCGCGCCAAGTTCCCGAATGCCACCGACGCGCAGTCCGCAGCCTATGCAGAAATCGTCATCCTGCACGAACTCAAGAACATGCCGGAGATCAAGGACAAGTGCGACTTGTACCTGCGCAAGTATCCAAATGCGGACAATGTTGAGGAAGTGGCCACGCTTGCTGGCGAGGTTCTCGTTCAAGGCGGAAACTGGAAAGAAGTCGGCTCCTTTTACCGTGGGCTGGAGACCAGGTTTCCCCAATCTGAAAACCTCGACCGCTTCGTGTTCTTCCAAGCGCTGGCATTCTTCATGGATGCGAATTTCAAAGAGTCCATCCCGCTGCTGAGCGGCTTCCTCAAGAAATTCCCGAACAGCGCGCTTGTCGAGAACGCCTACTACTACTCGGCGATGTCCAATTTCCTAAGTGGAGTGGACCGTTACAAGGAAACCCTCGCCGCCTGCGCTGAATACCTCAAAAAATTCCCAAACGGCCAATTCGCCGGGGACATGCGCTACCGCCTTTCGTTCATCGACTTCAACGACAAGGGCCAGGACGACAAGATCATCCGCGACCTCAGCGGATTCCTCGCCCAACATCCTCAAGACAAGGCCAACGGCTCTATGTATTGCCTGCTGGCGGACACCTACAAAAGGAAAGTTACCAAGACCGATGCGGAAGCCGAGGCCACCGAGGACAAGGCCATCGAGTCCTACATTAAGGCCGTGTGGACAGACAGCCCCGACGACGTGCTCCAATACGCACTGGAATCCGCCACCAACCTGCTGCAGGCCCGCAAGGACTGGAACGCCATCTCGGACCTGCACGAAGCTTTCCTGAAAAAGAAACCGGAAAGCCAGCTCGCGCTGCTTTCCGTCGCGCAGGTGGCCAAAATGAAGGCGCGCCTCGGAAAGTCTGAAGAAGCCTCCGAAATTCTCGCGAACGCATTGAATGTGAAGATCTGCAATCCGGCCAGCGAGCAAGTCGAGTACCTCATCGACGAGTTGGTCAAAACCATCGTTCCCCGCAAGAAGCCTAAGGACATCGACGCCAAAGCCCTGGACGAGCAGCTTCAAAAAATCCTCAACAAGGCCATCATCGGTC
>JANMLQ010000219.1:0-4682 GCA_031372635.1 Akkermansiaceae bacterium
CGGGCTGGGCTTGATCATGTAGATCGAGAACAGCAGCGCGACGGCGGTCATCGAGCGCTCGCCACCGGATAGAAGCGTGATCGACTGGAGCTTCTTGCCGGGTGGCTTGGCGATGACTTCAATGCCGGATTCGAGCGGATCGTTTTCATCGAGCAACGTGAGGTCGGCTTCGCCTTTTTCGCCGAAGAGTTCCTTGAACATCTCGCGGAAGTTGATGCGGACTTGGGCGAAGGTTGCCGCGAAGAGGCGCTGGGTTTCGGTGTTGATGCGGTCGATGACTTCCAGCAGCTCGGCTTTCGAGGAAACGAGGTCGTCGTGCTGGCCCTTGAGGAAATTGTAGCGTTCTTCGAGTTCCTCGAACTCCTCAATGGCATCGAGGTTCACCGGTCCCATGGCATCGAGACGGCGCTTGATGTCGGTGACGATGGACTCCACAAAATCCCAGTCCGGCTCACCGGTCATGTCGCCCGGGATGGCGATGTTTTCATCATCCTCGCTGGTGCCATCGACGACCATGGTGGGCATTTCATCTTCGTCGGCCTGATCCGAAGCATCCGAGGAATCGCCTTCGATAATCACCTGCCTGCCGCCGCGCGATTGCAGGGCTTTTTGCGAGGCGATGCTGGCGAGAAGCGCGTGTGCATCCGGCTCGAAAGTAGCGAGATCGATCTGATAGCGCTCCTGAATCGAGTTGGTGATGTTTTCGAGGCGGAGGTCGAGCTTGGTGGCGGCGACTTCCTCGCGGCCCTTCTGTTCGGCGACTTTCGCATGATCGCGGCGCACGGCGGCGAGTTGGGTTTCCGCGGTCTCGATGGCCTCTAACAGAACCGCGCGGCCTTCGGCGCGGGTGTTGATTTCCACTTGCAGGTCTTCGATCTCGGCGCTGTGGGTTTCACATTCCTCGGCGAGGCGCGCGTTTTCAGCGGCAGCTCCTTCGATGCGTTGCGTGAACGATTCGATTTCCGTTTCGCGGCGGATGGAAATTTCGCGCAGCTCGGAAAGGCGCGCTTCCATCGGCTTCTGGAGTTCTTCGGCGGACTGTTTTGAACGGCGCTCGACGGCGAGGTCGGTGCGCAGTTCGTTGAGCGCGGCGCTGAGATCCTGCTCGCGTTGCACGGCGGCGTCGGCTTCCGATTGCAGGCGGCGGTTCTCGTTTTCCAGTGACTCAAGGCGGTCGCGTGATGCGGCGAGTTCGCCTTCCAAATGCTCGCGTCCATCGGCGGCGGCGCGCTCGCGGTTTTCGAGTTCACCGCGTTCCCAGCGCACGTTTTCGGCCTTGGTCTCGAAGTTCTCCACCTCGCGGGTGGCGAGGCTGAGTTGGCCTTGCAGGGTTGAAAGCTCGACCTTCTGGCGTTGCAGGCGTTCGCGTGAAACTTCCACTTCCTCGCGCAGGCGTTCGAGATTGGATTCGAGATCGGTCACGCGATTTTGCGCGGTTTCGTCAGCTTCTGTGAGTGCGGAAACTTCGGATTCGAGAGCGCGGACTTCATTGCGCAGTTCGAGCACGGAAGTGTTGCCTTCGGTGGTCGCGCCGCCGCGCAGCATGCCTTCGCCGCTGAGCATCACGCCGGCGAGTGTGACGAAAGTCACGCCGGGATGGTTGGTGCGGAGGTGCAGCGCGGTCGAGAGATTCGGAACGATCAGCACGCGATCCAGCAAACGCTCGATCACACCGGAAACGCGCTTGTCGGACTTGATGCGGTCGAGCGCCCAGGCGGTGGCACCTTCGGGCAATGCTTCCATCTGGGTGCCTGCGGAGTGTGGCACGAAAGTTTCAGGAAGGATGGCAGCGACGCCGAGTTGCTTCTCTGTTAGACGACCGATGATGGCTTCGGCTGCGGCTTGATCGTGGACGAGCACCGCGTGCAGATGGGTGCCGAGCGCGGCTTCGATCGCGCGGGCGCAGGTGTTGTCCGCTTCGATAAACGAGGCGAGCGCACCGTGGATGGTGGGTTTGTATTGATCCGGATTGCCGAGACCTTGAAGCACGTTCTGCGTGCCTTTTTCAAAGCCTTCGCCGCTCTCCACAAGCTGGCGCACGGCTTGGAAACGCGCGGATCGTTGGGCGAGGATTTTGTTGGACTCGACGGCGGCGGTGCGTGCCGCATCGAGATCGCCGCGGGTGTGTTGATAGGCACGCTCGGCGGATTGGAAGGCTTCTTCAAGCTCGGCGAGCTGTGCGCCGGTGGCTTCGACTTGCTCGGCGATGCGAACGCGTTCGGCGCGGAATTCTTCAAGCTCCAGATTGAGGCGCTGCTCTTCATCGGCGAGTTGGCGGGCGCGTTCGCGAGTGCCTTCTAGCTGGGCGAGTGCGCTCTCGATCTTCGCCTGCATGGTGGCAATGATCGTTTGCGTGCGGTTCGCCTCGCCACGGATTTCGCGCAGCGCGGTCTCGATGCGCTCGCGTTCCTCGCGGGTGCCCTTGGTGCGGTCTTCGGCTTCGGCGAGTTGGATTTCTTTCTCGGCGATCAGGCGGGTGAGTTGCTCCAGCGATTCGTTTGCGGCGATGAAATCGAACTCCTGTTTGGCGAGTTTCTCGCGGGTGGCGTAGATGTCCTCGTGGTTCTGGCGGATGCGGGATTCGAGTTCGGATTTCCGCTCTTCGTTGAAGGCGATGCGGCCGTGCGCGGAGTTGAAGGCGTTCTTGTGCTCGTTGGAACGATGGCGCAGCTCGGCGAGTTCACCTTCAAAGGTGCGGGCGGCGGCGCGTGCTTCGGAGACGGTTTCCTCCTTCTTCGGAAGCTGCATTTCCAACTCCGTATCGCGCACATCAAGGCTTCTGATAGAAACGACGAGTTCATCGCGCTCGGCGGTGAGTTCCACGAATTTCTTGTGGCTCAAGTGAGTGTCGAGCACACGGGTGTCCGCAGCGAGCGCCTGATAGCGGCGGGCCTTGGCGACTTGGCGGCGTAGTGAATTCATCCGGCGTTCCTGTTCTGCTAGAACATCGGAAACGCGCAGTAGGTTCGCCTCGGTGTATTCAAGTTTGCGCAGTGCTTCCTTTTTCTCCTTCTTGAACTTCGTGATGCCTGCGGCTTCCTCGAACACCGCGCGCCGTTCCTCGGGTTTCGAGGAAAGGATCTGGTCGATCTGGCCCTGCGCCATGATCGAGTAGGCGGTGCGACCGATGCCGGTATCCATCAGCATGTCATGGATGTCCTTGAGGCGGCAGAGTGTGCCGTTGATCCGGTATTCGGATTTGCCATCACGGAAGACTCGGCGGGTGAGGGCGACTTCGTTGAAATCCACTTTCAGCGGCCCCTCGCAATCGGCCATCGTCAGGGTGACTTCCGCCATGCCGAGTGGTTTGCGTTTTTCCGTGCCGTTGAAAATGACGTCCGCCATTTCACCACCGCGCAGCGCCTTGGCAGAAGTTTCACCGAGCACCCAGCGGATGGCATCGACGACGTTGGACTTGCCACAGCCGTTCGGGCCGACGATGCCGGTCACGCCTTCGGCGAATTCAAAGACGGTCTTGTCCGCGAAGGACTTGAAGCCGTGGATTTCCAGAGTTTTGAGATACATGCAGACAGGTGGTTAGGGTTCCGCCCGAGAGGGAAGTGGGCGTCCGGAAACCTAGCCTGCGATACGGCCCTCCGCAACGTCTCGGAGGAAACGGCACTAGATGTGGTGGCGGATCGTTGAGTCAGCTACCGGATATTGAGCTTTGTGAAATCTTAGATTCCCAAACTACTTTGCAAAGGGGCGTTTAAAAAACGGAGAACAGCCATCTTGGCTGTTTCGGAGTTCGGGCTTCCAGCCTGAACACTTCCACACTGCAGGCATGATGCCCGCAGTCCGAGACGGGCTGGAAGCCCATCCTCCATTTCTTCTCAAACCCAGAACGTGTCATCCGCCGGGCTGACACCGATGGAGGATTGTGCCTCGCCGTTGGCGGCGAGGTGGGTGAGGCTGTGATAAACGTCCTCTGAATCGGCTCCGGCTGCGCTTGAGATTTCATCTGCGGTCCTCGCTTCCGAGGAAAGATGACTGCGGACGGCACTCAGCGTTTCCAAGAAAATCCCAGCCGCCTTCTTGCCAGCTTCCACGCCCGGTTGGTGGTAGGCGTTGATGTTCACCAGCGAGGCGTAGAATGAAACCGCGCGCTCGAAGAGGGCGATGAGCAGGCCTAACTGAAATGGCGTGACCTCCGGGATGGAAATCGTGAGCGACTTGCGGCCTGCGGCGTGCAGTGCCTTGCGCGTGCCACGGAAGAAGCCTTGCAAGTAGTCTGCGCTTGTCGTGCCGGGATCGACTTCGATGCTGTTGCCATCGCGTCCTTTGCGCACCTCGATGAAGCATGCGAAAAAATTGTTCACTCCATCGCGAAGCTGTTGGATGTAGGCGTGCTGGTCGGTGGAGCCCTTGTTGCCATAGACCGCGAGGCCTTGGTTCACCACCTTGCCATCGAGGTCGTGTTCCTTGCCAAGCGACTCCATGATGAGTTGTTGGAGGTATTTCGAGAACAGCACGAGCGAGTCCTTGTATGGCAGGACGACCATGTCCTTTTCGCCTTTTCCGTTAGAAGCATGATGCCATGCGAGTGCGAGCTGCATGGAGGCGTTTTGGGCCGCATCGGGCTTGCGGGTTTCCGCATCCATCGCGGCGGCTCCGGCTAACAGTTGGTCGATGTCGATGCCCTGCAAGGCCGCTGGCACGAGGCCGACGGTGGACAGCACCGA
>JANMLQ010000239.1:0-2023 GCA_031372635.1 Akkermansiaceae bacterium
GTCCCCACCACAGGCTGGGGCTGGTAGTGCCAGCCACGCTTCACTCAAGCCAGCGTTTCAAGAGGCCATCGTAGGCGTCGATGCGGCGATCACGGAAGAAGGGCCAGATGCGGCGGAAGTCTTCGACGAGTTGGAAGTCGATTTCCTGATAGAGGATCTCTTCGTTTTCGGTGGAGGCTTTTGCGACGATCTCGCCGTAAGGATTGGCGACGAATGAGCGGCCCCAGAACTCGGTGCCATCGTGAGTGCCGCTGCGGTTGACGGCGGCGAGGTAGCAGCCGTTGGCGACGGCGTGGCCGCGTTGCACGGTTTCCCATGCGCAGTGCTGGGCATCGCCGAGCGCGGCTTTTTCCGAGGGAAGCCAGCCGATGGCGGTCGGGTAGATGAGAATCTGCGCACCGCCGAGGGCCATCAGGCGCGCTGCTTCCGGATACCACTGGTCCCAGCAAATGAGCACACCGAGTTTGCCGAACTTCGTGTCCCACACTGGCCATCCGCTGTCGCCGGGAGTGAAGTAGAATTTTTCCTCGAACGCGGGATCTTGTGGGATGTGAGATTTCCGATAAAGGCCGAGCAGTGAGCCGTCCGCGTCATGGATGGCGGCGGTGTTGTGATAGAGTCCGGGGCCGCGGTGCTCGAAGAGTGAGGAAACGAGAACCACGCCGAGCTCTCCGGCGAGTTTTCCCAAACGATCCGTCACCGGGCCGGGCAGTGCATCGGCGAGATCGAAGAGCGCGGGATCCTGCACGGTGCAGAAGTAAGGTGTTAGAAAAAGCTCCTGCGTGACCACGATGTTCGCGCCCTCCGCAGCGGCGCGGCGGATGAGTTGTGCATGGTGATCGAAGGCTTCGGCCTTGGTGGCGAAGGTCTTGGATTGGAGGAGGGCGATGCGTGGCATGGTGGAAATGTAGCGGCGGTGTGTGGCCGCGCGCACGCAAGAAATCAGACTTCTGCCGCCAAGCGATCAAGCTAGGAATCCCTCAACCGCGCATAACGAACGGTGAAGCTCGCCGCAGTGTCTGTGAATTTCGTGTCTTGCGAGATGCGAAAGGATGTCTTACAAGTCCGCTTATGAGTAACACAATCACCATCCGATTACCGGAAGAACTGGGCCGCTGGCTGGAGGAGGAAGCGAAACTGACTGGACTTCCCAAGGGCCAGATCGTGCGGGAGCAACTGGAACTCTCGCGCACGCGGAAGGCGCGCCAGCCTTTTCTCGATCTAGCAGGCAGCATCGAAGGCAAACCCGGCTTGAGCCGCAAGCGCGGGTTCACGCCATGATTGGTATCGCGGATACGGGTTTCCTGGTCGCCTTCGCGAACCGGCGAGATGAATTTTTTCCCTGGGCTCACGCGCTGGCTGAGAAAATCCGCGAGCCGCTTCTCACCTGTGAGGCGGTGCTCGCGGAGACGGCCTTTCACCTCAAGGACAGCGCATTGACCCTGAAGCTCGTGGAAACGGGACTGGTGCGGCTGGCCTTCGACATGGAGAGCCAGCGCACGGAACTCGCGGAGCTGGCCCGGCGCTATGCCGACCGTCAGCCAGACCTTGCGGACTTGTGCCTTGTCCGTATGAGCGAATTGAATCCGAAGCTGCCAGTGATCACCGTGGATGGTGACTTCCGGGTGTATCGCCGCAATCGCCGGGAAAGCATACCCGTGGTGATGCCTCCGGGTTTGTAAGCGCCACGACCTTTGTGGCGAAGGTCTTGGATTGGAGGAGGGCGATGCGTGGCATGGTGGGAGTGGACTGAAGTCCGGGACTACTTTGGTTTGATGCTGACTAGTAGGGCGTTTTCGGCGGCGAGGTATTTTTTGGCGAGGGCGTTGATTTCGGTGAGGTTGATGGACTTGTAGTCGGCATCGCGGGTGCGGGCCATATCGAGGCGTTTGGGATCGGCTTGGCACTGGCTCATGACGGTGTTGAGCCAGTAGATGTTATCGCGCAGGGATTTCTCTAACATGCCGAGCGTGGGTTTGAGGGCGCGGTCGAGTTCGTCGGCGGTGGCTCCCTTGGTGGCGAG
>JANMLQ010000242.1:0-8789 GCA_031372635.1 Akkermansiaceae bacterium
GTGCTGGCCGTCGGCCAATCCCTCAAGCGTTCGCCCCGCGTCCTAATCATCGCCCACCGCGCCGAGATCCTGATCCAGGCCGAGACCACCGTCCGCACCGCCATGCAGTCGGAATGGGATGAAACCCGCGTCACTTGGTATCTCGGCGCGAACAGCGACATGAGCGGTGATCTCGTCGTCGCCTCGGTCCAGAAACTCACGCGTCCCGAGGGGCTAACAGCTCTGGATGGCCAGCACTTCGATTACTGCGTCATCGACGAAGTCCACCACGCCCAAGCACCCAGCTACCGGCGGGTCATGGCTCGGCTGAATGCCACCTTCACTCTCGGCCTCACCGCCACCCCGGAGCGCACCGATGGCGTGGACGTGGCATCGCTCTTCGACGATGTGCTGGCCTGGCAAGCCACCGTAGGCGATGGCATCGCGGAAGGCTCACTGGTCCCGTTCCACTATCTCGGGCTCAAGGATGATGTGGACTTCGAGCAGATTCCGTGGCGCAACGGCCGCTTCGATCCCGCCGCGCTTGAGGAAAAACTCGAAAACAGCGACCGGATGAAACGCCTGTGGACGGCATGGCAGGTCGATCCCGATGCCCGCACGCTCGTCTTCTTCTGCTCCCGCCGCCACGCGCTTTACACCCGCGATTGGCTCCGCCGCCGCAAGGTTCGCGCCGCCGCCGTGTTCTCCGGCTCCGGCGGCGATCCGCGCAGCGATAGTCTAACAGATTTCGTCGATGGCAAAATTCAGACCCTCTGCGTGGTCGATCTCTTCAACGAAGGCCTCGACGTGCCGGATGTGGACCGCGTGGTCATGCTGCGCCCCACCGAATCCAAAGTCATCTTCCTCCAACAACTCGGCCGGGGACTCCGCGCCGCCGATCACAAGCTGCGGCTGAAGGTCATCGACTTCGTCGGCAATCACCGCGTCTTCGCCAGCCGCCTCACCCACCTGCTTTCGCTCGGCAACAAGTCCGCGACCCGGACGGACCTGAAGAAATTTCTCAATGGCGGCACACCGGATCTGCCCGAAGGCTGCCTGCTCGACCTCGAAGTCGAGGCCAAGGAACTGATGCTGCGCCTCGTGCCCAACCCCGGTTCGGCCGTCGTCGAAGCCTACCGCAGCATGCGCGATGAACTCGGCCGCAGACCCTCGCCCAGCGAGTTGTATCACCACGGCTACCTGCCACGCACCCTCGCCGCCCGCTTCGGCTCATGGTTCGGATTCATTTCCGAACAGGACGATCTATCCGCCGACGAGCGGCTGGTCTTCGCCTCCTTCGAATCATAGCTCGCCATGCTGGAGGCCACCAACCTCAACAAATCCTACAAGATGGTTGTCCTGCGCGTGCTACTGGACCGCGACGCGCTGTGGGACGGCATGGAAATCGAAAAGCTCGCCGCCGCCTGCCGCGAGTTCCTGCTTTCCCACCCGACGCTCCGCCGCGACCTGCCGCCGACCCAGCAGTTTCCCGATCCCGCCAAGGCACCGATCCAGGCATGGGCCGCATGGTGGCTGGAATGGCCGCTGTCCCGCTGGATGGACGAACAGGCCGGCCGTCATTGGTTCAAGCGCGAGGGCGACCGCTTCCTCGCCGACTTCCCGTGCCCGGAAAATCTCCGCCCCGACTTCGAATCGATGACCGCCGAGCTGGTGGACTACCGTCTCGCCCACTATGCGAAAACCCGCATCGAGAAAGCCACCGGACTCGCCGCAGGCCGCTTCGTTGCCAAGGTCAGCCATTCCGGCGGCAAACCCATCCTGCGGCTCCCCACCGTCGAGGAACTGCCCGGCCGCCCCATCGGCCCGACGACCGCCACCCTTCCCGATGGCAGCCAGTGGGTGTTCAAGTTCGTCAAGATCGCCTGCAACGTCGCCTCACCGCTCGGCAGCGAGGAAAACCAGATCCTCTCGCTCCTCCGCGGCTGGTTCGGCGAGAACGCCGGGGCTCCCGGCACCAACTACCAAGTCGCCTTCACCAAGTCCGAAACCGGCTGGTCCGTCGCACCGATCGCCGTCGCCACCCCCTTGCGAGTCATGGACGCCAGCCCCGCCACCGAGGAAAGTGAGGAGCGCGAAAACCGAGACCTCCCCGGCTTCGTCGAGGCACCCGCCGCCAAGGACAAGTTCACCCGCCTCGTCCCCGTTTACAGCCTCGAAGCCGCCGCCGGTCTGTGGGGACCGGAGACCGCACCCGAGGAAATCGGCTGGGCCGAAGCCGCCGGGGCCACGATCAAATCCGGCATGTTCATCGCCCGCGTCCGCGGCCGTTCGATGGAGCCCAAGATCAAGGACGGCTCCTGGAACCTCTTCCGCCCCTGCCCACAAGGCTCCCGCGAGGGCCGCATCGTCCTCGTCCAGTTTAATTCCATGGGCGACCCGGAAAACGGCGGCCGCTTCACCGTGAAAAAGTACCACTCCGCCAAGACCGTCTCCGAAGACGCATGGCAGCACGACCGCATCGAGCTCCACCCCCTGAACCCGGACTACGCCCCCATCCCCGTCGCTCCCCACGAAGGTCCGGAAATGGTGGTGGTCGGCGAGTGGGTGGCCTCAATCCACTGAATCAGGGACCGAAGGGACATCACGGTCGCTTGACCACGCCCCAGCCGAGCTGGATTCCATGCCGGGAAAGTCGTGAAATATTCCCAATTCGTTCGATTTGCGGTGGTATGACCGTGCCGCAATCTATTAACTGGCCATGTTATGCGGTATTTTTGAGATGCCGCGATTTTTCCATGAAACCAGAGCAACGAACCCGTCAGGAAAAAATCGACATCCAACTCGGCCGGGCCGGCTGGTTGATTGGTATTCGGCGCTTGATTCGGCGAACATTGGACGTCATCGCCCAAAGATGGGCTTTCACGGTGTCCAATTCTTGCACAGGCGGTGCAAGAAATTCCACCAGCGGCATTCTGATTCCTCAAGTCCTTTGGGCTTTCCTCGCCATCACTGCCGAATAGTCTCCAAATCAAGTCATGAACTGCTCCGGCCACACAACTTTCCGAAATTCCATCGACGCTCCCAATAGAGCCCGCTGGGACAGTGGGAATGTAAGCCAAGCCTCCAATCAGAGCCCGCACGCCAAAGTCCACATCGTTCATCAATTTGGCGTCCCGCACACGGGCATAATCGGTTTCGTCTTCGTCTTTGGCGGCATGTTTTCCAACCAACCCCGGGAAAAGGAAACTTGGCTCCCATCATGACAATCGACCTGTCAGCCATTCTGCCGAATGTATCCCAAACCTTGGATGGAACCGGATTCCTCTTCGGTGCGGGAACATCGCGTGAAGCAGGGTATCCGATGATGCCACAGCTCACTCGCGAAGTAATAGGTGAGCTCAATCGCGCAGAGCGCTCCGTTCTGGATGAAGTTCTCAAGCTCGCCGGAGAAACCTACGACGACTCGAAGGCGACACCGAATATCGAGCAACTCTCCGACCTCGTATTCGCTCACTGGACAAATTCCGGTGACACTCGGTTCAGCGGTTTGGAGAGCCGCCTCCGCGAGTTGATACTTGAGCGCATTCTTGCCGTGGCTAGCCCGACGATTGACTACCACTGCCGCTTCTTCGAGGCCTTAAAACGACGCGCGTTCGGACTCCCATGCTCAGTTTGGATTTTCACAACGAACTACGACCTGCTATTTGAAACTGCGGCTGCCCGCGTTGGCGTCGCTCTCGAAAATGGATTTTGTGGGACAACCGAGCGCTTCTTTCAGCCATCCCAGTTCAAGAGCACTTCCGGCGTCATTGCCGGGCGCGCATTTACGCCAAGCAACGGGCTGACGGTTAGGCTAATCAAGTTACACGGCTCAATTTCGTGGGCCGAATAATCCTCGAAGTTCTACGAGCGACATCCGGCAGCTTTGGCACCGGGAGCCCGCCGTGTGATGGTCTTGCCCCGACGCAAAAAGGTCATGGATACAATGACACCGCCTTACGACACTCTTTTCGGCCTGGCGAACAAGACGCTTGGCGGAGAATGCAAATACCTCGTCAGTTGCGGATTTAGTTTTGCTGACGAGCACATCAATCAACAGCTATTGCTACCTGTCATGCAGGCGAACAGGTGTCGTTTATTCGCATTGAGCCAAGAGGAACCGGCAGGGCTTGCCGCGTTTAAGCCGTTCCCGAACTTCTCTGCAGGCTTTGAGACTCATGCCCACTCCGGCACAAAAGCTGACCCTACAACGACAGACGCCTGGAAATTCAGCAAGTTCGTCAGCCTCTTTGAATAGAAATTACTATGAGCGATTACCAAATCGGAAAAGTTGTTGGAGTAACGGGTGACGAAATCTTTGTCACGCTCGTTGACCATGAAGCATCGGCTGATAGCGAGCGAGGTGTTCCTGATTCCATGACCATCCATCTGCCCACCGCTACCGGGCCAACCCCGGCGCTCATCGGACAACCGGGCACATTCATCACGGTTGCACTGCCCGAGGGCAAGCTCCTCTGCATGGTCACAGGTATCGAAATGCGAGAAGGCAAAGTAAGCTCTTCTGAGTCGAAGGAGGCGGAATCCGACGGAACAATGCTTCTCGACCGAGCGACGAGAGGGCTTTCAACCATTCCAGTTGGCACGATTGACGCATCAGGGAAGTTTGAGCGCGGCACGGACGTTCTTCCGACAGTGAACGCCCCGGTATTCGCGGTCTCGCCAGCCTTGATCGACCAAGTTTACGCGAGTTATGCGGACGGTGACTTTGCCATTGGCAAGCTTTCGATTCTGCCAGGACAACTGGCAAAAATTAACCTCAATGCGTTCCTCACCCGGCACGCCGCCATTCTCGGCCAGACGGGAGGAGGGAAATCGTGGACGGTAGCATCGCTCATCCAGAAAATGTGCGGGTTTCAGCAGGCGACCATCGTGCTCTTTGATTTGCACGGTGAATACACCAAGACCTTTGGAGCCTCTGCGGACGTGATTGCAGCGAGTGAATTGGAACTTCCTTACTGGCTGATGAATTCCGAAGAACTGCTAGGGCTGATGGTTGACCGGAGCGAGTCGGCGGCACCAAACCAAATCGCCAAGTTCAAAGAGTTGCTGCAAGGGGCCAAGGAGGCGCACCCCGAAAACCAAGCTCTAGGACTCAAGAAGATCACCATCGACACGCCGGTCTTCTTCGATTTCGACGCTATCTTGAGCAAGTTTCGCGAACTCGATACGCAAATGGTGGCGGGTGCAACACCCGGAAAGGAAAAGCAGGGTCCTCTATTCGGGCAGTTCTCTCGACTTCTCATGCGTGTCGATTCGAGACTGAACGACAGACGTTACGACTTGATCTTCAAACCCAAAACATACAACACAAGCGCTTCGATGGAAGATCTGTTCCGTCGCCTGCTCGGCGAGAAGAATGGAGGCCGAAAGAAGGTCGTTGTTGTAGATTTGAGCCCTGTTCCTTTTGACGTTCGCTCTTCTGTCATCTCATTAATCCTTCGGTGCCTGTTCGATTTTGTTTATTGGCACCGACGCGTTCACACCACGCGATTCCCGATTTCCGTTTTCGCAGACGAGGCCCACATCTATTTGAGCGACGGAGACACTGCGACAGAAGCGGCCAAGCACTCTGCTGAACGAATTGCCAAAGAAGGTCGCAAATATGGTATCAGCCTCACAGTGATAAGCCAGCGACCACGGGAGGTATCCGCCACTATCCTCTCCCAGTGCAATAGCTTCCTCTGCCTTCGCATCTCAAACCCCGACGACCAATCCTACGTCCGAAATCTGCTGCCAGATTCGGTCCGCGGGATTGCGAGCATGTTTTCGACTTTGCGGCGCGGGGAGAGTATTTTGATCGGAGACTCCGTCATGATGCCTACTCGTATCAAAATTGATGTCCCCAGTCCTGCGCCGGAAAGCGACGACGCATCTTTCTACAAGGCTTGGAACGAAGCTCCGAATCGCGAAGGTTCTTCAAGCTTGGAGAAATCAGGACATCGTCCTTGAATCAAGCCCGCCATTGTGATCGTGCCAAAGCCAATCCAAGAACATGAAAGAAGAGATCCGAAAGCTTGCTGATCGCTACGCAGCAGAATTGAAGCGCAAAGTCGAAGCTCGCGTTACCGAAATGGACGATGATGATCGTTCTCATGTGCTGATTTACGCGGTGCTCGGCGTTTCCGAAAACGAGGGGAAAATGATCGACGTTTACCAGAATAAGGGCCGCTTTCTATATAAATACGCCGGATCATTTCTCGAAGAGGCGGCAAAGCTCTGCTTTAAGGCGAAGTTTCCCGATTCTGGCTCGGTTCGCGTTCCGAATACCCACGGTAAGAAGCCGAAACTGTTCGGGGTGGATTGTCTGGTCGGAAACGATGCCTTAGAAATCAAGTGGCGCGATGCGACCACAGATGGCAATCACATCACCAAGGAGCACACGCGGATGCAGGCTGTCAGAGACGCTGGTTACAATCCAGTGCGCGTAATGTTCTATTATCCGAATCGTGATCAGGCTATTCGTATCCAAAAAACGTTGGAGAGCCTCTATAAGAGTGTGGAGGGAGAGTATCATTATGCCGACGCGGCATGGGACTATGTGAAGACTCGTACAGGCGTGGACCTGCTTGGCATCTTGAAAGACCTTGCGGCTGAAAGGACCAAACAAAATGGCAAGTGAAGTTAAACATGGAGACTGCTTGACCGTTTGCCGCTCCCTCGCCGGAGATTCGGTTGATTTGGTCTATGTCGATCCGCCCTTTTTCACGCAAAAGACTCATTCGCTCACGACTCGTGATCGAACGACCAAGTTCGAGTTCTCGGATGAGTGGAGTTCTCGAGCGGAATATCTCGAATTCTTGCGCCTTCGTTTGCGGGAGTTCCGTCGCCTCCTGAAGGCTACCGGATCGCTCTTTTTTCACTGCGACACCAACGCTTCACACCACATTCGGTGCATTCTCGACGAGGTTTTTGGCGAAACGATGTTTCGATCTGAAATAATTTGGCACTACCGCCGATGGTCGAACTCGCAGCGCAGTCCACTTGCCTCCCACCAAACGCTTTTCTTCTACAGCAAAACCGACGATTACCAATATCATCAACTGTTCGACGACTATTCGCCTTCGACGAACGTTGATCAAATTCTTCAGCGTCGCCGGAGAGATGAACACGGCAAATCAGTATATGCACGCAATGATGACGGGCAAGTTGTAAACGATGGACACAAAAACGGAGTCCCGATTTCTGACGTTTGGGATATTCCCTACCTGAATCCAAAGGCCAAGGAGCGGGTCGGCTATCCAACCCAGAAGCCTATCCTGTTGCTTGAGCGCATTATCTCCTTGGTCACGCTCCCGGGCGATGTAGTGCTAGATCCTTTTTCAGGAAGCGGCACCACGCTTGTCGCTGCCCAGCTACTGGAGCGTGATGCAATCGGCATCGATATTTCTGCGGACGCCATAGAGCTAGCGCAAAAGCGGTTATTTGACCCCGTTAGAACTTCTTCGGAATTACTAAGAAAGGGGCGCGATTCATACATCCAATCCGATGACGCGGCTTTGGCTTATCTTCATGGAATAAAGTTTGAGGTGAGCTAGATTTCTGGACCATCAACCGCTACAACTAAGCACCAGATGAACCAGACACCACGCAAGCGATACACCGCCGAATTCAAAGCCCAAGCCGTCGAGCTACTCGCCATCGGCAGGCCAGTCGCCGAACTCGCCGAACTCGCCGAACTCGCCGAAGAACTTTCCATCAGCCCCAATCTCCTCTACTCGTGGAAGAGCAGCTCGCAGGGCGCGCGGGTCGGGAGCGAAGGCAGGCGAGCCGTAGGCGAGAACGCCGCAGCGGACGACCCGCGCGTCCTGCGACGCGAAATCGCCCTCCTCCGCCAGGAGAACGACATTTTAAAAAAAGCCGCGGTCATCCTCGGCACCAGACCCCAGCCCAGCTCCGCGAAATGATCGAGCACATCCGCCAAACCACCGGACACGGCATCCGCCCGATCTGCGCCGCCCTCGGAGTGCCCCGCAGCAGCTATTACCACGCCGCCCAAGCCACCCCCATGCAACAATCCGACCAACACATCGGCCACCTCATCGAAGTGATTTTCAAACGCCACCGCCGCCGCTACGGCCACCGCAGAATCTGGCAAGAACTTGCCGATCAAAACATCATCTGCGCCCCCGACCGCGTGCGCAGAATCATGCGAGAAAGAGCTTTAAAAGCCATCCAGCCCAAAACCTACGTCCCCAGAACCAGCGACGGAAGAGCCGACAAACCCTCGCCCAACCTCCTCCTCGACCAAGCCCTCCCAGCCACCCCCGATCAAGTCTGGGCCGGCGACATCACCTACATCCCCACCTCCGCCGGTTGGCTCTACCTCGCCGTCGTCATCGACCTCTGCTCGCGCAAAATCATCGGTTGGGCACTCGCCGACCACCTACGCGCCCAGCTTGCCGTCGATGCCCTCAAACAAGCCATCGGCACACGCAACACCACTCAAAAGCCAATCTTCCACAGCGACCGAGGCAGCCAATACGGCAGCGCCGCCTTCCGTGAAATCCTGAGCAAGCACGGCATTCGTCAAAGCATGTCCGCCCGCGCCAACCCCTACCACAACGCTTGGACCGAATCCTTCATGGGCACCCTAAAAGCCGAAATGCTCGACGGCGGCAACTTCATCAATGCCCATGACGCCCGGATAGAAATCTTCAGCTACATCGACTCCTACTACAACACCCACCGCAAACACTCCTCCCTCGACTACCAAACCCCGGCCCAATTCGAAGCCGCAATCCTCACCCAAAACTAAGCAACAAACGGTCCAGAAATCCGTTGCATCTCAA
>JANMLQ010000289.1:0-3563 GCA_031372635.1 Akkermansiaceae bacterium
GGACGTAGCGGGCGAGGTAGCGCAGGGCGGTGCGACCGCTGCCGGCGTGTTGGAGTTGGACGTTCCAGGTTTTGGCGGGGGTGAGGACGCGGCGTTGGCTGGGGGTGAGGTTTTGATAGATGTCTGGGTGCTCGTTTTTCAGGGTGCTGTGGATGCGGCTGCGGAAGCGCTCTGCGAGTGGACGGTAGTGGATGAGGAAGGTGTCTTTGGCGGGGTGATGGAGGGTTTGGTGTTTGGGGTGGAAGGCGACGCCGGGGACGATGAGGTGGACGTGGGGATGGTGCTGGATTTGGCGTCCCCAGGTGTGCAGAACGCTAGTGAAGCCGAGGCGGGCTCCGTGATGTTTGGTGGCGCAGATGTCCTGGAGGGCGGCGGCGCTTTGGCGCAGGATGAGTGGGTAGAGGATTTCGGGTTGGATAAAACAGAGGGGGCGCAGTTCTTCGGGGAGGGTGAAGGTGACCATGAAGTAGGGCACGGGCAGGAGCCGGGCTTCTTGCTTGGCGGTCCAGATTTGTTGATCGAGTGCGCCGCACTGGGGACAGCTGCGGTGGTTGCAGCTATGATAGGCGTATTGTTTCTTCTTGCAGTCATCGCAGCGATAGAGCCGTCCGCCGAGTGCGGGCGTGCGGCACGCGAGAACGCGCCGCACGGCCCGGTAATGGTCGGTGTTGAGCTGGTGCCGGTGGGCATGGGCGTAGTTTTCCCAATGTCTGCCGAGCAGGTCTGCGAGATGCAGGGCCACGGGGTGCGTTGGTGCGCGGAGTGGCTCTAGCAGTCTGCGAGTGTGTCGAGCGCGGCGCGGGCGTTCTGCTCGCTGATCTCGGTGAGATGGAGGTAACGGATGACTTCCTTGAGCGAGCTGTGGCCGAGAAGGGCGGCGACTTGTCTAACGGACGCGCCGCCTTCTAACATGTGGGTGCCATAACTGTGGCGCAGGGTGTGGGTGGAAAAGTGTTCGTGCTTTTTGGACAGACCGCACTCGGCCTTGGCGACCTTGATGGCCGTCCAGACGGCGGACTTGTTCATGGGCATGGCGCAGCGGTGCATGGCCTGGCGCAGGGTGATGCCCGAGCCGTTCCAGCCGCTGCCGACGCCGGGGAAGAGCCAATGGGGGTTTTTGTGGCAGGCGTAGAACTTGCGCAGGCGGGCGAGGAGTTTGGGAGTGATGGGGACTTCGCGCGCCTTGTGGTTTTTGGTCTTGGGAATGTAGATGACAAGACGCGCGCCGTTGATGTCGCGGGGTTTGATGGCGAGTGCCTCACTGATGCGCAGTCCACACTGATAGACGACGGTGCAAAAGGCGCGGTAGCGGCCGTCGCGGAAGGTGCGCAGGAACAGGGCGACCTCCTCACGGGTGAGGACGTGGGGAAGCGATTCCTCGCGCTTGATGTGGATCTTTCTCCAGATGTCCCAGTCGAGTCCGAGGTGGTCGCGGTAAAGGGTGCGCAGACCGCAAACGGCCTGGTTGAGAGTGGCGGGCGCGAGCTTGCGCTCATCCTGAAGGTGGACGAGGAAGTCGAGCACGCGCGCCGGGGGCAGCGCGGGGAGTTCCTCATCCGGGAAGTGACCACCGAGTTGGCGGACCCAGCCGTAGTAACTCAGACGGCTACGCTCGGAGAGGCCTTTGAGCTGGACGAAGCGGGTGAAGTCCTGATACCAAGGAGTCGACGTGAGTGCGTTATCTTTTTTTCATATGCGTAAACAGGATGAACGCTCACGTCACCCCTTTCAACGCCGAAACAAGGAGTCGCCGCGCAGCGGCTCTGTTCAACAAAGAGCAGGATGACGCCCGCTGCCACCATCTCGATGTAAACGTCTCGCCACTCGCGACGACTGAGCCAGAGCCTCTTGAAAATGTTCATATTACGGAGCGCGCTCGGAAACCGCCTAACTTCCTATTATGCGACTGGCTCTGGTGAGTCTGTCGCATATCGGGAATCGCTGGAAGTGCCTTTCCAATGGCATTTTCGGATTTCATGAGGTTGAGATATGTTCCAGTTTAGCCGTGGAGCAGTGAACAGGATTACGCGAGCAAAATTCCACAGAGTTATCACGCAATAGTACGAACCTCCTTGCGCAGTTACTCAAGGCCAAAGGTCTGAAATATAGCAGCCTAAGGCATCGCCCTAGGTTCGCGTTTCCCCGAAAGTTACCAAGTCCTGAAGGGGCGAAACAACAAGACTGGCAACCGTTTGCATCGCCCCTTCAGGGCTCCGGATTCATGAAACGCACTTACCTAGGGCGATGCCCTAGGCTGGTATGTAGCGCACCGTTGGTGCTGAAGAAATCCAAATGCTTAAAGGCATTAGGCTGTATTGGAGAGCAGGGCTAGGCTGGCGCTGACGGCAGTGGAAACCTTGGACTGCCGCGAAGCCGCAAGCGCATCACCGCTTTGGGATGGCGGGTGGGTGTTGCTGGAGCAGGTCACGTTTTTCCGCATGCGGTTTTGATTGCCAGCGGGGTGGGTTCCCGGAACAGTTCCATTCGCATCGCATGAAAGTCATCGCCGTAGCCAATCAGAAGGGAGGAGTGGGAAAAACCACGACCGCTCTGAACCTGTCCGCCGCCCTAGCGCTTCGCGGCCAGCGGGTGCTGTTGGTGGATCTCGATCCGCAGGCGAACTGCACCAGCGGACTCGGCGTGGAGGTGGACGAAGGTTGCAGCATGTATCCGGTGCTGATGAATGAAGCTACGGTTTTTGACAAGATCCTGCCGACGGGACGCGGAAACCTTTCGTTGGTCCCTTCGGAAATGGACCTCGCCGGCGTGGAGATCGAGTTGGCCCGCAGTGACGATCATCTCACCCGCCTGCGGACGATCCTCCAAGGGCTTAAACCGAACGATTTGTTCGAGTTCTGCATTCTCGACACGCCGCCCTCGCTGGGCGTGCTGATGACTTCCGCGCTTGCGGCGGCAGATGAAATCCTGATCCCGCTGCAGTGCGAATGGTTCGGCCTCGAAGGACTTGCGAAGATCGTCCACGTCATCGACCAGATCCGCGGCTCGGATGCGAATCCGGACATCCGTTTGGAAGGCATCGTGATGACGATGTATGATGGCCGCACGCTTCTATCCAGACAGGTGGTGGATGAAGTCTCGCGTTTTTTCCCGGAGCAGATGTACCGGACGATGATCCCGCGCACGATCCGCATTGGCGAGGCTCCCAGCCATGGGAAAACCATCTTCGAGCACGACGTGAACGGACTCGGAGCGCAGGCATACGGCGCGATGGCGGACGAGTTTCTAACGAGGCATGCGGTCTGCGGCCCACTGCTGGCGGAGGCTTAATCAGGCATCGGCGAGAACAGTCAAATTGTTTCCAGTGCTTCTGTATCGCCACGGTCCGCCACAATCACGGCATGTTTCGGTTCGCTTGGACAATGCAGTGCGCAGGAGAATGGATATCCATCCGAAAACCAACACCACGATGATGCTGAGTTTGGTTCTTAATGCTTGTTCCCAATCACCAAGAAGGACCGCATACATGCTTGCGCGGGATGTCCGAGCTTCGGGGGAAACGCCCCCGTCGCCCTCAAAGCGGCGATGCTCGCCGCAGTCCAAAG
>JANMLQ010000292.1:0-4296 GCA_031372635.1 Akkermansiaceae bacterium
GTGAACGAGGCCTTTGCCAGTGCGCGGGAACGATTCGGCCCGAAGCGCAAAGATGGCGCGAGGAAACTGCAAGGCGAAGGAGCAGCGGCCAACGGAGCACTGTGGAGCCTGAGGGATCTGCGGAAGGGAATCGCTTGATTGGATGAAGCTTGGTTTCGGCAAGTTTACCGCGAGCAATACCTCGTCAGCCTGTGCAACCTCAAGGCTGTATGAAAATGTAGAATGGGCCTCCATCCCGTCTCGGACGGCGGGCTTCATGCCTGCTACTCGAAGACAATGAGGTAATACGGTCCAGACCATCAGGTGCGAGGACATGGAGGACAAGAGTGCCCTCCCTCCTTAAACTTGGCGCTTCACGCGCTGCGGCGTGGGCTGTAATCAAGCGCCGTGTCCGCTTCATGCCTATCCTCATCTTGCGCTGCGATCCTCGTGGCGGCGGGATCGAGCCGCCGGATGGGCCATGACAAACTCGCTTGGGCGCTCGCCGGTCTGCCGGTGCTGAGAAGGACTCTCGATGCGTTTCTCGCGGCGGAAACTGTGTCGTCAATCATCGTCGTGTGCCCTGAGGAACGGTGGTGTTTGTTAGGTGCGGACGATTTTCCGAAACCTGTGACACGCACCGACGGCGGAGAGAGCCGCCAGCAATCGGTGGCGCGCGGCTTGGCGGCGGTGGATACGGCGGCTCAACTCGTGGCAGTGCATGACGGAGCGCGGCCCCTCGTTTCCCCGGAGGATATCGACAATGCTGTTAGAGCCGCGCGGGATCACCGGGCTGCCACGCTGGCTCGACGCGCGACGGAGACGATGAAGCGCTCTGATGCTCAGGATTTCTGCGCGGAGTCCGTATGTCGTGAAAACCTGTGGTGCATGGAAACGCCGCAAGTGTTCGAGCTGGCGTTGCTGCGCGAGGCATACGAAGCCGTCACCGCGCAGGGACTCATAGTGACGGACGAAGTTTCAGCAGTGCAGGCCATCGGCACAAAGGTAAAATTCGTGGCAGCCCGGCATCCCAATCTAAAAATCACCACACCCGCAGACCTCGCGCTGGCAGAGGCGCTGCTGCAAAAAAAAATCATGAGCAAGGCGCAATACCAATGGCGGCAAATTCCTAACGGACCACGCTTGGCGGTCGCCACGGTGGAGGGAGCGGAGTGCGCGGCGCTCGCGATTCACATCCCTGCGGGCAGTCGCGATGAAGCCGGGCTGCCGGTCGGGTTGGCGCACTTCGTGGAGCACATGGTTTTCAAAGGCACAGCGCGGAGAAGCGCCAAGGAACTGAGCTTCGAGATTGAAAACGCGGGCGGGCAGATCAACGCATGCACCTCCGAGGACCAGACGGTTTACGAAGGACGCGGCGAGGCGGAGATGTTGCCGATCCTTGCCGATGTGCTCGCCGACATGGTCTGGCACGCGACGTTTCCCGAGGCGGAGATCCAGCTTGAGCGCGAAGTCATCGGCGAGGAAATCACGATGTATCGCGAGAGCCCGGCGGACCACATCGGCGACCTGATTTCCAAAGCGCTGTGGGGCGATCATCCGCTAGGCAATCCGATCTCCGGCTCGCTGGAATCCATCGCGAGCATTGATCGCGATGCGCTGTTAGTTTTCCGCGACCGCCATCATTTCCGCAGTGATGTGGTGATCGCCGCAGCCGGGCCGTTCACTCTGGACGAGGTGCTGGCCGTCATCATGCCGCACCTGCCGGCGGAGTTCCATGCGGAGGAGAAACCCGCGCCCTTTGATCGCACGTCGGCTGGGACAGGCAATACGATCGACCGCCGCGAGACGGATCAACTCCAGCTTTCGCTGGCATGGCACACGCCAGGACGCCACGCGGAGTGCCGCCATGCGCTGCGTCTGCTGAGTTTGATGTTAGGAGAAACGGCGAGTTCGCGCTTGTTCCTGGAACTGCGCGAAGAGCGCGGGCTTTGTTATCAGATCAGCAGCGATGTGACTTTCTTCGATGAAACCGGAGCCTTCGAGATCAACGCCGGGCTGGACCCTGAATCACGCGCTGAGGCGCTGTCATGCATCCACCGCGAGATCAGCGATCTAACGAAAAACGGCCCGCGCGAAGGCGAGCTGGAGCGCGCCAAGCGCCTCGCCATTTCACAGAGCAAGCTCGCGTTTGAAAGCACCTCTGCGCACGCATCCTGGGCGGGCGAGGGTGTTCTCGACTTCGGCCGCATCCCCGCGCCTGCCGAGTGGCGGGAGAGCGTGCTCGCCGTGACGGACGAAGACATCCGCAACATCGCCCGCGAAGTGTTTCTTGGAAAGGAACCTGCCATCGCGGAGATCGGGCCGCTTTGAGTTGATGGTTGATGGAAAGACCCGCGCAACGTATCTCAGACCATTCTTCCTCTTCGCAATCAACCATCAACTCTCAACCATCAACTTCTTCCATGCCTTTCCATCCGTTCAGTCGTGAGCACTTCGTGACGGTCGCCATCGGTGCGTTGGTGGTGGCGGCGTTGCTTGTCGCGGGGAAGCGCGGTGGCAGGGCGCGCACGTTGTCCACCGTGCTGCTGGCCTTCGCAAATCTCGCGTCCTATCCGCTCAGTCAGGCGGCGTGGCTATCGCTCGGCAAGCCGATGGAACTCGATAACATTCTGCCACTCCACTTGTGCGACATCGCGGCGATCACCGCAGGCTTCGCATTGCTCACGAAACGCCCGCTGCTCTGCTCACTCACGTATTTCTGGGGACTGGCGGCGACTTTCCAAGCACTGCTGACACCGGCGATCACGATGGGTTTTCCCGAGTGGCCGTTCATCATGTTCTTCGTGCAGCACTTCGCCATCGTCGCCACCGCACTCTATCTACCGATCGTTGAAGGCTGGCGACCGCAGCAGCCATTTTGGAAAAGCCCGCTGGAAGTGTACGGGTGGTCGGTCATCTATCTGATTTTCGCGCTGGGGGTGAACAGCCTGTTGAAGACGAATTTCGGATTTGCATCGCGCCCGCCGGACAACCCGAGCCTGATCGACCACCTCGGGCCGTGGCCGTGGTATCTGTTCGCGATGCAGGCCATTGCAGTTACTTTATTCTTACTGCTCGCGCTGCCATTCGCACGCAAACCCCGCGACTGATGTCCCAGCCTTATCTCTCGCTCGAAGCGGAACTTCACGACGCGTTCTGGGATGCGGAGGATGACGCGTCCGAGGTTCGTTTGATGGCAGAGTTTCTAAAAAAACATCCTGGCCCTGCGCTGGAGGTCGGCTCCGGCTCGGGCAGGCTGATGTTTCCGCTGGTAAAGGCGGGGCTGGAGATCGAGGGACTGGAACTCTCGCCGGATATGATCGCGCTTGGGGAACTCCGCGCGCAGCGTCTCGGCGTAAAACCCGTAGTCCATCAGGGCGACATGACCTGTTGGCATGGTGGCCGCCGTTACGCCGCGCTGCTGGCACCCGCCTTCACACTGCAACTCGCCGCAGACCCGGAGCCGGTTTTGCGCCATTGGCACTCGCTGTTAGAAAATCATGGCGGACTTTATCTCACCGTCTTCATGCCCTACGCCGAACTGCTGGGAGACCTGCCGGAACACACTTGGTATCCCGACCACGAGGCGACCCTGCCGGACGGACGCGAAGGGCGGCTGGAAACACGCCACCACTTGGAGCGCGGAAAACAACTGCTGCACCGCGAGCACCGCTACTCGCTCTGCGGCACGCCACATGGAGAACAGCCTTCCAGGCTGTTTCGGAGTTCGGGCTTACAGCCTGAACAAACCACTACAGCAGGCAAGATGCCCGCTGTCCGAGACGGGCTGGAAGCCCATCCTCCTTTGACCCACGAATCCAAGCAGACCATCCGCTGGATCGAACACCACGAGATGCTTTCGCTGCTGGAGCACACGGGTTTTCACCTGGAGAAATTCTTCCTCGATTTCGCGCCGGACATGGCAGCGGTTGATCCGAATGACACGGACTTCGACGGCATCCTGACCTACCACGCGGTGCGCTCGGGTTAAAGACGGAGCATGAGTGGAGATTGGAATTTCGTTTTTTTTCTTCGTCCCAACGCGACGCTTCATGCGGGCTGCGTATGAACCTTGGACTGCGGCGAGCATCGCCGCTTTGAGGGTGACGGGTGCGTTCTGCCGGAAGCTTCGTCAACACCCCCAAGCATGTATGCGGGTGGTCTTGGTGATTGGGAACAAGCCGTGATGCGCATGCGAACTTCACCGCCAAAGCGGCGATGCCCACCGCAGTCCAAAGTAATCTTCGTCCCGACGGGACGACTCATATCAGCCCGGCACGAGGTGCCGGGTTTCGTGTTTGCAAAGGCACCGCGTCC
>JANMLQ010000048.1:0-20126 GCA_031372635.1 Akkermansiaceae bacterium
GCTTGGTGGAAGCGGGGCGATGACGGGCTTTGTTAGCAGGTCGCCGATCCTGACATACTTGGGGCGGACGGTGCGGATGCGGCTGAAGCGGCCGCGCTGATAGTGGAGTTGTTCGCGGGTTTCCTCGCCGATGCGGCGCCAGGCGGACGGGTCTGCGAGAACTTCGGGTGGCGTGAGGATCTGCTCGGTGACGGGCAGGTGTTCAGGGATGCGCGGGGCGCGGGTTTGCTTGCGGGTTTTCTTCTGATGGGAGGGAGTCTCAGCCGCCGGTCCGGGGTCTGCAGGAACGGCGGCGGGGACTTTTTTTGCGAAGTCAGATCCTAGCAGGAGTTCGAGCTGGGCGGGATCGAGTGCTTCGCTTTTGGTGTCGAAGATGCGGCGGACTAGGGTGTCGATGGTTTGTTTGAGCTGTGCAATCTCGGCACGCAGGCTCGCATTTTCATCGAGCAGTTGCTGGCGTTCGGCGTCTTCCATTTACGATGAATGGAGTAGCAGGAGGCGTGCCGCAGCCAGCGGGAAGTTAGGTTTTTTCAGCCCAATTGATACCATGGGCGCTCGCAGCCGTGGCGCATGTCGATGCCGTCTAACAGCATGGTGAGGGCAGTGGTGTTGAGGCGCAGTTTGCCGTCCTTGATGTCGGTGCCTTTGGGCCAAGCGAAGGTGCCGCGCTCCAGACGTTTTGCTAACACCCAAAGGCCGCTGCCGTCCCAGTAGAGGATTTTGAGCAGGGTGCGGCGCTTGTTGGTGAAGGCGAAGATGGAGCCGTTGCGGGGATCCTCCCGGAGGGTGGTGGTGACTGCGTCGTGAAGGCCGTTGAATCTGCGGCGCATGTCGCAGGGCTCGACGGCGACGAAGACCTTGAGGCTGCCGGAGAAGCTCAGCATGGCCGTGGGTTGGCGATTTCGCGGATGAGGGCGGCGGCGAGCGGGATGTGACCGGGCGCGGTGATGGCGAGTTTTGCGCCGCCGGGTAGGATGAGTTCCATGGGTCCGGTGTGTGGCACCGAGGGGAACTCGGTAGTGACGAGCAAAAAGGGGGATGGAGGCGTCTGTCGGCTGACCGCAGTGTAAGCGGTTTGCTTGTGCTTCTGAAGCCAACCGGCGAGGGTTTGGTAGTTCACGCCGTGAAGCGCGGCGAAACGCGGGCCGCTCAAACCGCTGGTTTGGTAGGCTTCCACCAAGGCGGACTTCTGGTCCTTGGAATAGCGGAGTCGGCCCCGGCGGTCAGACTTTAAGATAGAGTGGTTCGTAGCGGTCATAATCAGCAACGCTATGACGTCTATGTTACGCGCCCGCCAGAATCTTCAGATGGCGTTTCGGACTACGCTTACGTTTCAGTATGTACTGGAGAAGTATCCGGAGAGCGGAGAGTGTGTGTATGAGGCGGCTGGGTAGGGACTTCGAGCATCGAACATTGAAGTGAAAATTAAAGAACTGGGACGGGTCGTCCCAGTCGCTACATTGGCTCCAGCGTGTAGCTGTCCTTGCCGTCCTTCATCAGCCAGCCTTGGGCGCTGAGTTCGGCGCGGTGGGTGTCGGACTCGGCCCAGTTTTTAGCGAGGCGTGCTTGCCAGCGGGTCTCGGCGAGGGCGCGGATGGCGTCCGGGATTTCCACTTCGGTTTCTTCGGGCAGGGTGAGGCCGAGGGTGCGCAGGACGCGGTTGAATCCGGCGAGCGCGGCGGCGGCTTCCTTGCCTGTTAGGTCCGAGGTTTCACGTAGTCCGGTGAAGAGGCCGCCGAGTGCGGCTGGGGTGTTGAGGTCGTCGTTAAGGCTGTCCCATGCGGCTTGGAAGGGGCCGAAGGCGACGCTGTCGAGCGTGATGTCACCACCGGTTTTCGCGGCGAGCTTGCGTGCGCCTTTGGCGAGTTTTGCCAATGCCTCGCGGGCTGCGGAGAGGGAATCGAGCGTGAAGTTGAGCTGCTTGCGGTAATGGCCGCCGATGAGGACGTAGCGCACTTCCATGGCTGTGAAGCCGCGGGTTTCTAGATCGGTTAGAGTGTAGAGGTTGCCGAGCGACTTTGACATCTTCCCGCCATCGACTAACAGATGCGTGATGTGGAACCAGTGCGCTGCGAAGTGACCGCCGCAGGCGCAGGCGCTCTGGGCGATCTCGTTTTCATGGTGCGGGAAAACGAGATCGACACCGCCGGAGTGGAGGTCGAATGAATCGCCCAGGTATTCCTGGATCATGGCGGAGCATTCGAGATGCCAGCCGGGGCGGCCTTCGCCCCATGGGGCGGGCCAGAAGTTTTCGCCGTCTTCGGGGCGGCGGGCTTTCCAAAGTACGAAGTCGGAAACGCTGTCCTTTTCGTATTCGTCGGCGTTGGCGCGGGTGTTCTGGGTTTTTCCGAGATCGAGTTCGCGCTCGTCGAGGTGGGAGAGTCTGCCGTAGCCGGGAAACGAGGAGATCTTGAAATAGACCGAGCCATCGTCGGAGGCGTAGGCGTTTCCCTTGGCGATGAGTGTTTCGATCATCGCGATCTGCTGCGGGATGTGATCGACGGCACCCGGCTCGATGTGCGGTGGGAGCAGGCTGAGTTTTTCGCAGTCGGCGTGGAATTTCGCGGTCCAGCCGGTGGTGAAGTCGGTGAGGGATTGGCCGTTTTTTTGGGAATCGCGGATCGTTTTGTCGTCCACATCGGTGATGTTGCGGACGTGGAGGGTGCGGGTGCCCCCGGTTTCGAGGGTGCGGCGCAGCACGTCCTGCAAGACGAAGGTGCGGAAGTTTCCGATGTGCGCGGGGCCGTAAACGGTGGGTCCGCAGCAGTAAAAACGGAAGCTCGTGCCGTCGATGGGGTGCAGGTCGCGTTCGGTCCGGGTCAGCGTGTCAAAAAGCCGCATGGCCGGGGTTTAGGGAGCGGAGGCCCATGCGCCAAGAGCGAACCGGCGGCGGCTGTCATTTTCCGTCAGGCCGCTGGCGGCGCAACAGAAGCAGGCTGCCCATGGCCAGCAATGCGAACGCACCCGGCTCGGGCACGGCTTGCGGGGCTACCTGGACATATACCCACTGCGGCTCGCTGCCTTTGGAAACGACTTCGACCGGCACTTTCAATGGGCGATCTCCCTGCGCGATGGCGCGTTGCATTTCCACGGGCTGCATCTGAGGCGGGGAATCCGGGCCACGCAGCATCCACGCCGCCAGGGGTGGTGACGCGAGTAACAGCGCCAGAAACAGGAACTTCATTTTGAAAAAGCCGAACAAGGTGAAGTAGGATTGGTTGATTTTTAAAAACAATCAAGAAATATGTAGTATTTTTATGGATTTCAAGGGTTGGGCTTTGGGGCGATGGCGGGTATGGTTTTCCGCGAGCCATGACACGAGCAGACGACGAGGATAGACCGAGGCAGATTATCTGGGGGATCAGCATTCTGATCGCTCTGACGGTGCTGATTTGCGGCACGCTCATCGGCTGGCGCTATCTGCCAGGGCTGCTGGGCGAGTGGATCGGGACGATGATCGGTGCGCTGACGACGCCGTTTTTACTGGAGGGATCGTTCTTAGTGATCGGTCTGATGGTCGTGTTGGTGCTGAACATCTGGCGGCGGAAACGGGATGGCGATGACTTCGTTCACCTCGAAGAGTTGGATGAGCCGGGCCTGCCGGAGCATGCAAAATGGGCGATTTATCGGAAGGCTCCGCTGGAAGGTGAGGTGCCCTCGTTGCAGGCGCAGGCGGAGGGAGCCATCGCGATCGGTGATCTGGAATCCGCAGCAGAGGCTATCGCGGCCATGAGTGAGGCTGATTTGAAACGACCCGAAATTCTAACAGTAAGGCTGGAACTGGCGAGGGCGAGTGGTAAGGAGCAGCTTGCGGAGGAACTGGAGCGCGAGCTGCGAGCGGCTGCGGTTTCCCAAGGCTGAGCGTTTGAACATTACGCGATTATTAGCTCCATTGGTTTGGGGACTGCTGGGATATTTCCACCCTGTGAAGGACGATCTTGTGCCGATGAACCCGGTGTATTTCATGAAGATGGCTCATGGCGACATGGCCGGTCTGCGTGAGCTGGCGTTTGATTTCTTCAACGACACCCGCCGCCTGATGACTGGCTGGAAGTCGCTGATCGATGCTGGGAATTTCAGCAGCCTGCGCGAGGAATTGCACCGCTGCAAAGGTGGTGCTTCGTTGTTCGGGCTGGAGCGCATCGTGGCGCTGATCGCTGCCAGTGAGAGTCCGCAGGTGTTGGAAAAGAACGGCTTTGATCTGGGTGGTTTCGAGAAGGAGTTGACGGCTGCGGAAGCGGCGGTGACGCTGCTTTCCGAAACAATCTGAACATGGCAGGCGCAGTCCAATCCCCCGAGAAAGAACTGCGTTTCACCCGCTCCGGCCAAGCCGTCTTGTTCTGGATGGCCGCTGCGGTTCTAACAGCGGTGGCGGTGACTTTGGTGGCTATCTGGTATTACCGTGAAGAGCCGCATCCGCTGTGGGCGCTGTTGCCGCTGCTGCTCGCTGCGGCGTCATTGCGGCTTGCTGTGCGGCTCACCCGCCATGCCTATCTGATTCTAACACCACTCGGGATCGAGATCTTCCCGTTCTTCCGTCCGAGCAGCGGCATGCGCCTCGTCATTTGGCAGGAAGTGGATTCCGCTGAGGTAGATCCGAGTTTCACCATGCTCACGCTGCACCACGATGCCGATAAAACCTCGGGCATCCACATCTCGCTCAAGCCGATCCGCGAGGACCGGCGCGCGCTGCTCGCCAAGGCCGTCATCGGCCGCGCGGCAGTCTGATGCTTCGTTTCGAGAAAATCATTGTTCATCCGTGATCCGTGATTCCATGCTCGCGCCATGCGTCCCCACTCACGGCAGATCCTCAGCGTCGAAGAAACCTTCGGTCGCAACGGTTGGCATAGCGAACTGGTGGAAGGCCGCGAGGTGTTACGCGCCGGCTTCGAGGCTCATCACACGCGTGTCGATCTCATCGCCCAAGCTTATCCGCAGCTCAACGCCCTGAGCGTGGTTTCCGAATCTCCGATGCCGCTCGATGAGGAGCATCTGCCTTCGGTGCTCGCGCTGCTGGCCCGCGCGAACAAACCGCTCACGCTCGGCGGTTTCGAGTTCGATATCGACCGCGGCCTGCTCGTCTTCCGCATCACCAATCTCTTCGAGCGCGAGCGTTACGATTCCGACATCATCTCGTCCATGGTCCACTGCGCGATTGCCGAGCTGGACCGCATCGTCCCCTACGCCGCCATCGTGCGCGACACGCCCGCCGACCTGCTGCCGGATCTCGATCTCGAACGCCTGCTCCAGCGTGAGGACGTGCTTCCTCCAGTGCCGGGTGAGGAAGAGGAGGAATACTAACAATCGACTTGGAAAACGCGCCCCGCTAGATTCCGCGCCATGAAAACACCCGTCGTTTGGTTTGCCATGATTTCGCTGGCTGCGGCGTCGCCCGCCGACACCTGGGAATGGACGCTCGAGAGCGGCTATCTCTGGAACGTCGGCGACAACACGGACATCGACTACGAAATCATCCCCACCCAGCTCACACTGCGCTCACCGGTGGTCTGGACTTGGTGGAAGGATGAAAACGGCGCGGAGATTGTTGTTAGAAATCGTTTCTCCGCGCTCTTTGAAACGATCACCGTCGGCCCGGAAAATCATTACATCGGAGCGGCGGCGGCACCCTCCATCGAATACTGGTTTCCTAACGGAAAAACCTCCGCCTTCTTCTCCATCGGCGGCGGAGCGGGCTGGATGGATAGCTCCGGCGGGAGCGAAGGACAGGGCCAAGACTTCACATACAACTGGTTCACCCAGCTCGGCATCCGCCAAGAAATCCTGAAAAACGTCTCGCTGCTGGCGGGTGTGTATTTCATCCACCACTCCAACCTCGGCATGACCGATCCAAACCCCGGCATCGACGCACTCGGCTTCACGATCGGCTGCGGGTGGACTTTCTAACCAACAAAACACGGAATTGCAGGTGTTGTCATGGAGTGAGTTACGAAAGCAGACCACCCGTCCGTAAATTAGCCGAAAACCGGATGGTCCGTGGCATGGCAGTTGGCGTTGTGATTTCCAACTTCCTGTTGTTGCCGATGCCCTTACCGAATTTGTCCTGCAAATGCAGCACTGATGGGTAATTCTCTACGAACCCCGTTCATGGATCGGGTTTTGGGCAACCTTAGAAGAGTTGCCAAGCGAGGAAGTTGGAGATTTGAAGCAGGCGGTAAGTGGCGGCAGATTGTATCCGCCACCACGGTTTTGCTCACGCGATCACCTGCACCTCATTCTCTGAACGAGCCTACGTTCACTAACTGTCGCTGCAGGCCATGTAGCGGCGCTGGGCTTCGGTTTCGGGGTTGTGGGGTTTGGGGGCGTTGTCGGCGCGGGTGTCGGCTAACAACTCGTCGCGGAACTTGGCGATGATGGCTTCCACGGGCCAGGACGAAGCTTCGCCGAAGGCACAGATGGTGCGACCGTCGATCTGATAGGCCACGCTTTCGAGAGTGGTGATGTCTTCCGGGCTGGCGTCGCCGGCAACGATACGGTCGGAGATTTTTTTCATCCAGGTGGAGCCTTCGCGGCAGGGTGTGCATTGGCCGCAGATTCGTGGGCGTAGAAGGCGTTGAGGTTGTTGAGAACCCAGGACATTTTGCGGGAGTCGTCAATGACGATGACGCCGCCGGAGCCAGCCATGGAGCCGCAGGCGGCGAGAGTGTCGAAATCGAGCGGGATGTCCCAGAAACCGAGCGGGCGTTCGCTGCCGTCGGGGTTCTTGAGTTTGAATACCTCATCGGCGCGGAGGATTTTCGAGGACGAGCCGCCGGGGATGACGGCTTTGATTTCACGCCCGTCTTTGGGGCCGCCGCAAAGGTCGTAGAGCAACTCGCGCATGGTGAGCTTACCGACCTCGACCTCGAAGTAGCCGGGGTTTTTCACATCGCCGGAGACGCAGAGGATGCGGGTGCCAGTGTTGCGTGCGACGCCGAGTTTGGAATACTCGTCGCCGCCCATGCGGATGATGTGTTTCACATGGCAGAGTGACTCCACGTTGTTGACGATGGTGGGGCACATGTAGAGGCCGAGCGCGGCGGGGAAATAGGGCGGCTTGATGCGCGGATAGGGGCGCTTGCCTTCAAGCGACTCGATGAGGCCGGTCTCCTCGCCACAGATGTAGGCACCCGCGCCGCGGTGGACGTAGATCTCGACGTCGAAACCGGAACCGAGCACGTTTTTCCCGACGAAATTCTTCGCACGGGCTTCTTCGATGGCTTTTTCCACGATAAGCGCGGCCTCGGGAAACTCCTCGCGGATGTAGATGTAGGCGGTGTGCGCGCCGACAGCGAAGGCGGAGATGACCATGCCCTCGACGAGTTGGTGCGGGTCTTGATGGAGGATGTAGCGGTCCTTGAAAGTGCCGGGCTCGGATTCGTCGCCGTTGCAGATTAGATAGACGGGCTTAGTGTTGTTAGGCGGGATGAAGGTCCACTTCATGCCAGTGGGGAAACCAGCTCCGCCACGGCCGCGCAGTCCGGATTTCTTCACCTCCTCGGTGATGTCCTTGGGCTGCATGGCGAAGGCCTTTTTGAGATCCTCGTAGCCGCCATCGCGCAGGTAGCAGTCGATGGACGGATTCCAGCCCTGCCGGTCCACGTTTTTGAAAATGAGCCTGTATTCGCGCGGGTGGGGCTGCTTTGTGTAGGTAATCATGGGGAAGGCGTGCGCCGGAGTATGACGTCGGAACGGCGACGGGCAAAACCCAATTTTCCCGAAAACACGGAGCATCCGGGCAAGCAAAAGGGGCTGCGCACTCGCGCAGCCCCCAAAGCTTTGTCATGAATGAAACCGGGGGACCTCTCCCCTCGACGAAGTGAACTTGGAGGAAATCCGCAGGTCTGTCATGTCACCAAATCATGGGACACGGGGTGGGAGGTGGAAATCCCGAGCCATTCCGCACGCATCCCGGATTTGAGCGGGAGGCCTGCCCGAGTCAATACGATCCGCTCTTGAGCCGCTACTTCGGAACATCTTCCGACTCCGCCTCCAGCCTGGAAACGAACTGATGCTTGCCGTCAGCCAGCACTACTTGCCAATCGTCACCCTTTCCTGATCGATCTCAATCATGTTGCAGGTTTCCAGCATGGACTCAATCGCCGGAAGATGGGTCTCGAACATCATCCTTGTGGCTTTGACTCCGAGGTTGCCGGTGCGCACCAGAACCAGTTTCCAAGGCCTACCTTGCAGAAGGTGCGAGTAGTAGAAATCCGTGTCCTTGGTCACCACGACTTGTGTCCCTTATCGAGACCTCATTCAGCACACCATCGCGCACGGCGTTACGCTCCGGCAGGTCCAGGGTGTGAATGGCATCATGGCCCGCCGCCTCGAACACGCTGCGCAGTCCGGGCGGCAGGTGGGCGTCGATCAGGAATTTCATGCCGCCACGATGTGCTGACTGCGGAGCTTGAGTGACTGCGCCGCGAATTGCAGACAGGCCAATAAGTCGTCACGCTCCAAATCCGAAAACTCCGCCAACACCTCCTCGAACGAATCACCGCCAGCGAGATACTCTAACATCGATTCCACCGGATAGCGCAGACTGCGGATCGTTGGCTTGCCGTGACAGATCGCCGGATCAATCGTGATCCGGTTCAGAAGATTCTCCCTGCAAGGCTGTTCTGTTTGCATGGTGAAAACATAGCTAGTCGATGACGCCCGACAAGAGAGACTTTCCCTGCATTCTCCATCTCAACGCCGCTAGACGCCGGAAAAACGGCGAAGGCCTGTAGCCGTTTTGGACAGGAGCGAACGCGACGTGCTCGGCAGGAGCGAAGGGCGCGGGAGGCTTACCCAAGTCAATACGATCTGCGCCTGAGCCGATACTTCGGAAGATCTTGTGGAGATGATTTCAGCCACTGCGATACTGGATTGATTGGAAGCTTACGATGAGACCCCTCCCCGCGCCCAACAAAAAAGGCCGCACACTCGTGCGACCTTCTTTGTTTTCTGTCAGGAAACGTTTGAAACCGGGGACCTCTCCCCTCGACGGCGTTAAATTGCCGGAAATCCGCAGGCCTGTCATGTCACCAAATCATGGGACACGGGCGGGCGCTCACGAGAGGTCCAAAAAGCCGCGGCGGATGGCCTCGCTGACGGCGGCGGGTAGGCTGCGGACGTGGAGTTTGTCGAAGCTGCGCTTGATGTATTCAGTCACCGAGTGCTCGCTGAGCTTCAATTCTTCGGCGATTTCCTTGCGAGTCAGGCCTTTGGCGGAGAGTTGGAGAACTTCGCACTCGCGGCCAGAGAGCGACTCGGCTTCCGGGATCGGGCTGAGTTGGCGGAAGGTCTGGAGGATCATTCCCGCGATCTTGGGATCGAGCGGCGTGCCACCGGCGAGCACTTCTTCCAGTGTCTCCATCAGGCGGATCGCGCTGCCAGCCTTGACGAGGTAGCCGTGCGCTCCAGCTTCCAGCGCAGCGAAAACCTTGGCCTTGTCCGTGAAAGCGGTGAGCACGAGCACCCGCGCCTCTGGCAGAATTTCACGCACCTTGCGGATGCCTGCGATGCCGCTCATTCCGGGCAAACCGAGATCGGATAGCACGAGGTCCGCTTTCAATCCACCGCGCAATGCTTCGAGCGCATCTTCCATCGTGGAAAACCCGCCGACGCATTGATAGCCGCCGCGTTCCTCTAACACCATTGAGACCGACTCGCGGAAGTCCGCGTGATCTTCGATGAGAATCAGCCGGATCGGCTTTTCCTTTTTGGCGGGCGGTGGCTTGGACATCGGCGGAGTTGATAATGCAGGATCGCGCATTCGGAAAGCGAAGCTTTCATCGTGCCCGTTTGCGTTTGCGATCGAGCGGCACGTTCAGTTCCAGTCGTGTTCCTTCGCCGGGTTTGGTTTCCACGCGGAGATCGGCGGTGAGCGCCTCGGTGCGTTGGCGTAGCGCACGCAAAGTGGCGGGCCGTTCCAGCCGCTCGGGAGCGATGCCCACGCCGTCGTCCTGGATGACCAAACGAAAGTGACCCTCGGTTTTCTCCACACGGATTTCGACTTTCGCAGCCTTAGCATGGCGCATGATGTTGTGGAGTCCCTCGCGGAAAAACAAAAACAAGTGCCGCGTCTCTTCTTCAGGCAGCTCCACTTGCCAGGCGTCTTCGTTGGCGGTGAATTTCCAATCCAACGTCTCCAGCATGATCGAGCTGGTCTCGCGAAGGTGCTCCACGGTGGCGATGCGGTGCTCGCCTTCCGGGCGCAGCAGCCAGACGATGTCACGCACCGCGCTAACAGTTTCCGCGGCGATGCGTTGGATGCGTTTCAACTCATCCGATGGACCGGAGCGCCCTTCCGCGAGATCGGCGATCATCTGGATGCTGCCGAGATTGCTGCCCACCTCGTCATGCAAATCGCCTGCGATGCGTTCACGCACTTTCACCAACTCGCGCCTCGCATGGATGCGGAAACGCACCGGCAGCACGATGATAAAAAACGCTCCTAACAATCCCAACGCAGCCATCCCCGCCAGCCCGGCGCGCCGCCAGCCATTCACCACTCGCTCCGACTCCGCGCGCAGTTCGTAACGCTGCGTTTCCAACCTGAAACGCTGATCCAGCATCCCCAACCACTCGCGCGGGGAAACCAGTCTGCCATCCGGCCCGAAGCCATCGCAGAGCGCTGCACCGCTCCAGTAACGTCCGCCGGGAGCGATGAGATTGAGCATGCCATCCGATGATCGCACCGCTTTGCCCCGCGCGAGATTGTCGGCTTCTGATAGGACTTCCACCTCGCTCAGCGCGAAGAATGCCGGGTAGCCCTCGAACGCCTTCCAGAGTTCCGTCGCCTCGATTTTCACGAAACGGGCCTGCTCGGCAGCGAAGGACATGAGCACCGGATTGTGGCCCGGATTGCGGAAGTCGTGGGTAGATACTTGTTTCCATTTCCCCTGCTCACCGGTGTCGGAGATCGAGATCGCGAGCTTGCGTGGAAACCCGAAACCGCTCGGCAGATCGGAGGTCGGTCGTTTAGCGGGCAGCAGCCGTACCGCATCCACGGCTGAGGATTTCCCGAGATCAATTGTTAGAGAAGCGGTGCTGTTGGCGGACTCCCTGCCCTCGGAAAGCCAGCCGATATTGGCGTGCTCTTCCGGAGCTTCCGGCAGGCCGAGCGGCGTCTGACCATCGACGAGGAACGGAGCACTCCAGTGCCAAGGCGCAGAAGGCGTGGAGCCACCGATGATGCGGACCTCGCCGCCGCGCGCGATGTCACGCTCGCCATCGAATGCAAAAACCTCCGCCCAGGCATGAACGAAGACACCCTCGTCCTCGGTGTCCGGTCGCAGCACTTTGGCGGTGATCCTCACGCCGTCGGCTTCGACCGGCGGCGAGATCTGATAGACGAACGGATGTCCCCGTCGCACCGGTTGCGAACGTGCGCCGCGTTCCCTCGCGATGCTCTGGATGACCTCGCCCTTTTCGTTGATGAGATCCACCGTGAAGTCATCCGGCATGCCATACTGCGCATCCAGTCCCTTCGCGTCGTAGCGCCGCGCGGGCACCAATGCTAACAGATCCACCGTCGCACGCTGCGGCCAGCGTAGCTCCAGCGCGTGCACGGCCTTGTCCGCAGGTATGGCCGACCCATAGATACTGGAGAATCCACCCGTGCCGCCCTGATCGTCCAGCGGGATGCGCGGCAGCTTCGCAAACTGCGGTGTGAGTTCGGCGAGTTCGCGATCGATCTCGCGCAGCCTGCTGGAAAACGCCGTCGCCAAACGTGTATCCCATCCCGCATCCGCCGCACGGACCGCATCCGCAGCCAGCAACATGACTGCGAAACTAACAACGGCGGATTTCCTCATGGACTTAGGTTTCATCACTCGAAAAACGTATCCTCATGCGAGTATGGCGGCGCACAACAGCAAAGGAAACGCAGACCTTCCGTGGCACGGATTTGATGCCACGCCTCGGCTGGAATCAACACCGCATCTCCCGGCCCCACCTCACGTTGCTCGCCATTGATCTCCATCATCCCCTTCCCTTCCAACACGAAATAGAACTCCTCGCTCAGCCGGTGGAAATGCCGCTCCGTGCATGTGCCCGTGGGCAACGTCGCCTCGGCGAGGCTTTGTTTCGCCACCGGCGCGTTCGATAGATCCAGCAGGCTGCGAATCGTCGAGCCATCCTTGGTGGTGAACGGCACTTGCGCCTCGCGGTTGCGGATTTCCATGGGCCGAGCCAAGCAGGTAAAAATCTAGCGGGCAATCCAAGGATGATCCGGGATGGACATGCGCGGCGCTTTTTTCATGCTGCCGCCCATGCCCACCGTCCATGTCGATCTCGCGGAACGTTCGTATGACGTCATCGTCGAACCCGGAATTCTGAGCCAGGCCGGGGATTTCATCACGAAATGCGGGCTGCATGGACGCGCTGCGGTCATCAGCGATGAGACGGTAGCCGGTCTTCATTCCGCCACGCTGCTCCGCTCGCTGGAAGCTGCGGGTTTCCAGCCCACGCTCCACACGGTGCTTGCGGGTGAAGGTTCGAAGTCGATGACGCACGCCGAGGATCTCTGCCGCGCGATGGTTCGCGCCGGGCATGATCGCAAGTCGTTGGTCATCGCACTCGGCGGTGGCGTCGTCGGAGACCTTGCGGGTTTCGTGGCCGCGATTTTCTATCGCGGCCTGCCCTTTGTGCAAATCCCCACGACGATCGTTTCACAAGTGGACTCGTCCGTAGGCGGCAAGACCGGCGTGAATGTGGCTGAGGGCAAAAACCTGTTAGGTGCCTTCCATCAACCGCGCTTGGTGCTCGTCGATCCGGAAACGCTGCGCACTCTCCCGGACCGCGAGTTTCATGAAGGCTTCGCAGAGGCCATCAAACACGCTGCCATCCGCGATGCGGCGATGCTCGATGACCTCGCCGCTCTCGATCCCTCTAGCCGAGATGTGCCTGCCGATCTCATCGCCCGCAACATCGCCATCAAGGCGCGAGTCGTGGAGACAGATGAACACGAAACCCTCGGCGTGCGCGCCTTGCTCAACTTCGGCCACACCATCGGCCACGGCATCGAGGCGGCGGTTCCCTACGGAGAGATGCTCCATGGCGAAGCGATCTCACTGGGCATGCGTGCAGCTCTTTATCTATCAGAAAGCCATGCGGGTCTCTCGCCGCACGCATCCGCCGCAATCCTGAAACTGCTCACGCGTTTCCACCTGCCGCTCGTGTTGTCTGAAACGATCACCACGGATGCCGTGATGGAGAAACTCGCGACGGACAAAAAGTTCTCCGCAGGAGCCATCCGCTTCGTCGTGCTCAATGCCGCTGGCAGAGCCAAGGTGATCGACACCGTGACAAACGAAGATCTTCGCGAGGCGATCGTGCATTTGAGGCAGCCGCTCTAACTCTTCGTCCCAACGGGACGACTCATACCAGCCCGGCACAGCGTGCCGGGTCTCGTGCGCAGATAGAAAACCGCGTCCTGAAAGGACGCCTCATGCTGGTTGAGGTTTATCGGAGCGCCATCCGCATGAAGTGTTCCTACAGGACACGAAATGGTGTGCGATCACTATCCCGGCACCTCGTGCCGGGCTGGTATGAGCCGTCCCGTTGGGACGAAGAGAAAGTCCGAAGTAACAATCCCGTGGGTTGTCTTCCAAAACAGTTCCCTCAGTGGTTCAAAGGCAAGTCACCGCAACAGAACCGCAAAATCCATTTCGCAGCCGAGATTTTCCCCATGGATGAAAAACCAACTGCCCGCGCCACGTCTATGCGCTCATGCGAATCCTGAATGCATCGTGCGCTCTGTTGTCGGCAGCCGGATTGCTCCTGAGCATCGGCAGCGCCACCGCCAAACCCAAACAAGCCGCCGTATCGCTCACCCCCGAGGGCCGGAAACTCGAAAACCAATACGAGGCCACGTTCAAGGAACTGCAAACGGAGATCACCCGCTCCTTGCCGTCGATGAATGATCGGAAAAAATCCGCACTTCTCTCCGCCAGCGCAACCGTCCGCAAAGCCACTGCCGAAGCCGAAGCCGCGCAGAAAAGCCTCGGTGCCATCGGCGGCGGTAAAGCTCTCATCGACCACGCCAAAGGCAAATGGATCGGCGGCGCGGAAAAAGGCATCGCTGTAGCAGAAGCCGCTCTCAAGAACGCGAAGACCGATGCCGAGCGCGATGCCGCGAAGAAGGACATCGCCAAGTGGCAGGCAAACAAAGAGGACGGACTCAAAGCCCTCAAGGAACGCCAGGCCGCCTACGACAAGGCGAAGGCAGATGAACCCAAACTCACCAAGGCCAACGAAGTCGCCAAGGCTACACTCGCCAAGGCGAAGGCCGATGAAATGAACGCCACCAAATCGCTTCTATCAGATCTAGCTCCGGTCATCGGCACCGACAAGCTGGATGCAAAACTCGCCCAATGCACCGTGATCGCCATGGCCACTCCAGCTGGCTTGGCGGAGTTCGCCCAACAAGATAAAGACAAGGAAGCGCTCGTCACGAAACTCTTGGCCGATGACAAGCTGATGAAGGACATGCTCATCTCTGGTGGAGCCAACTTCGGCAAATACGGACGCGCCATGGAAATCCACACTGCGATCCAAAAGGCCAGCCCCAAGGCCGCGTCCGGCAATCTCCAGCGCCTCGCTCTCGCCACTAGCTTGGAACACGCCCAGCCCGTCGAGCAGTCCAACCCCAAGAGCGTGACCAACGCGCCCGCCCTCATCGATCCGGTCAAGCGCTACCTGCACTACGAAAAGGCCTTCCTCGATGGCGAGCTGGACCCCGCGTTCAAGGACTTCACCACATGGGAATACCGCCACGTCGTCGGTTGCGAGGCCTCGGACGAAATCCTCGCATGGGGCCGCGAAATGCTCCGCAACTACCGCCCCGATCACATCTCCACACCTGACTACGGATGGCGCTACGTTTCCGCAGTCAAAACGGAAGTCCCCTACGGCTCGCAAAACGTCCAGTATGACAAGGACACACTGCAACAATATCAAAACATCATCCTCAATGGCGGCGTCTGCGGACGGCGCGCCTTCTTCGGCCGCTTCATCCTGCGCACCTTCGGCATCCCCACCTGGGGCGTCACCCAGAAGGCGCACGCCGCACTCAGCCACTGGACGCCCAAAGGCTGGGTCGTCAATCTCGGAGCCGGCTACGATCACAGTTGGTGGGACAAGGGCGACGTTTCAATCAGCGGAAACCAGTTCCTGTTAGAAACCCAGGCCCGCGCCTATCCGCAGGACTTCATCAAATTACTGCGCTCGCAGTGGATCAGCCGCATCCTCGGCGAGGAGACCTACAACGATCGCAAGAAGACCGAAGGCGGCTTCTGGAGCAGCGTCGCGAACCTGCAATCCATCGCCATCGCCTCCAAAGCCATCTCCCTCGGCCCGCTCGGCCAAGAACTCGCCGAAGCCAATGAGCCACAGAGCAAACAAAAACCCGCACCCGCGACCATCGCTCCCACCGAGCAAAAGGTTTCCGTGAAGGACGGCGTCATCACCATCCCCGCCGTCGCCTCCGGCAAAGCATCAGGCAAATCCAGCGCCATGAAGAGTTATGCCGGCGGCATGCAGCTCCACAGTCTCGGTGGTTTCAAAACTCAATATGACTTCGATGCCCCGCAAGCAGGAAGATACCAACTCACCGCCCGCGTTGCCACCGTGCAAGAAGGCCAGAAGTTCCTCTTCGCAACCAACGGCTCATCGCCCGCGACCGAGACCGCCGTGCCCTACACCCTCGGCATGTGGCAGCAGACCCAACCCATCGAAGTCCCCCTCAAACGCGGCAACAATACCCTCCAAGTCGAACTCAAGGAAGGCAGCCGCGGAGTCACCATCAAGGACTTCATCCTCACCGCCGTGAAGTGACGCGCTTGATAAGGTGAGTGGAAGTCGCGTCCACTTGCCGATGCGTTGCGAAAGCAAAAGCGCGTAACCAATCCCTTTCTCTCCCCATCGTCCGGGCGGATAGAAGTTTCCGCCCTCCTTGAGTGGTTACACTATCCGCTACGTGAACCCGCAGCTCCTTGAACACTACTGAGTGCTTGGCAACATAAGCCTGAATGTCGCTTTTTTTCTGAAACGTCACCGGGGCTGGAAACGCACGCCCTTTACCGGGATCGGAAAGGAGCGGGGAATCCTTCGGAATCCATGCCCCAAATCATTGGGAGGGAAGTAGCCTCACTAGGGCTCGAACCTAGAATAACAGAATCAAAATCTGTGGTGTTACCATTACACTATGAGGCTTTTCGTCCTGCGGCGGGCGCAACGTAAGCCTAGCCCCCGGCTTTTGGCAACAGGGAAAATACTCAATGTGCGCACCCCTCCGGCGCGTCTTTCCTTGCCGCAATGCGCATCGTTCCCCGCATGCAAGGGTGTCCACCGTCGTCGCGTATGGGGACGGATCATCATGGACGACTATTCGCGCCGGGCCTTCATCCGCACCTCGCTGCCCGGCTTCCTTGGAATCGGCATGGTCCTGCCCGCGCTCACGGCCATGGCCACCCGCGCGATGGCTCGCGAGGGAAGGATTCCCTCGGGCGCACCGATCCACTGGGATGCTTTCCTCGAAGCCGTCGCCAAGGAGGCGTCACGCCAGCACCTCGACGATTGGGACGAACCCACATACGTCAAACGCGCCGAGGCGTTTGCCCTCAGACTCGACCTTGCGGATGCCGATCTCACTGCCGCCTTCGAGCGTGCGAAGAAGGGCGTCGGCAATGGCCGCATCGACTTCGACCGGCTCGAAAATCAGAAGGACTTCCAGATTTCATTCATCCAGTTCGAGAAAGGCGAGGAAATCGCGCATCATGACCACCCGGGAATGACAGGCGTGCTGCTGTGCGCCACAGGCGACATCGATGTCTGGAACTACGACGAACTCGCCGAGTCACCCGAAGCGGGACATGTCCTCCTTCGCGAAACGGCACGGTCGCACCTCGCAAAGGGCACCACATCCACCCTCACGTCCAAGGAGCGCAACATCCACCGCTTGAAAGCGCGCGAACTCACCCAACTCATCGACATCTTCGCGCCGCCGTACACTCCGGAGCGGGTGAAGACATCCCGCTGGTTCGAGGTGGACAAGGATCCATGGAAGGGAAAAGGAAGCGACTATCTCGCGAAAATCCGGTGACGTCCATCCGTCCCCTTGTTCCCGGTTCCGGCGCGGGCAGTTACTCAATGCGTCGCGATCCGGACGGCTTTTTCCATCATCGCCTCTGCCATATCGAAGTCCACCGCGCCGCGCGCGTGGATACGGCAGAGCGGCTGACCAGCATGGACCGTCTCGCCGACTTTCATCAAGCGGTCAAAGCCGACTGCGAAGTCCACACCATCGCTGGCGCGGGCGCGGCCTACGCCGAGTTGCAGAGACGCTTGGCCGATCATTCCGGCGTCCATCTTTTCAATGCGGCCAGTGATCGGCGCAACCATTGCGCGCACGACCGGTGCGCGGTGGATCTCGCCCAAGCGTGCGAGATCGGAGGGATTTCCACCTTGGAAACCCACCAGATCAGCGAACTTCCGGCGCGCACTGCCATCGTCTAACAGGCTCTCCAAGGTTTCGCGCGAAACACCGGCGATCTTTTCCGCGAGATCGAGCACGATACCGCGCAAGTCCGCAGGCCCGCCGCCATCTAGGCATTCCAGCGCCTCAATCACCTCCAGCGCATTGCCGACGCTGCGGCCAGTCGGCTCGTTCATGGGATGGAGCAGGGCATGGACTTCCACACCCATTTCGCGGCCCACGGCGATCATGCTGGCGGCGAGTTCCTCCGCCTCCTTCTTTGTCCGCATGAAAGCACCGCTGCCGTATTTCACGTCCAGCACCAAGCGGTCGAGCGTTTCCGCGAGTTTCTTGGACATGATGGAGGCGGTGATCAGCGCGATGGATGGCACGGTGCCGGTCACATCGCGCAGTGCGTAGAGTTTTCTGTCCGCCGGACAAAAACGTTCAGTCTGCCCCATCATCACCACGCCCAACCGTTCGAGCTGCACCGCCGCCTGATCCAGCTCCATGCGCACGCTGAAGCCGGGGATCGACTCCAGCTTATCGAGCGTGCCGCCAGTGATGCCCAGTCCCCTGCCGGAAACCATCGGCACCCAGCAACCCGCGCATGCCACTAGCGGCGCGAGCACCAGCGAGACCTTGTCACCGATGCCGCCAGTCGAGTGCTTGTCCACCACCGCCGGATGGCCGGTGCGGTGCGTGAAACAATCGCCGCTCTGCATCATCGCTTTTGTTAGAGCCGCAGTCTCCGCCGCCTTCATGCCCTTGAAACACACCGCCATCGCAAAGGCCGCCATTTGATAGTCCGGCACCTCGCCCGCCGTGTACCCGGCGATGAGTTTTCCGATCTCCTTCGCCGACAGCTCCTCACCCTCGCGTTTTCTCGAAATCAATGTGGGGATGTGCATTGCCGTTCCTTGCCATGTGTTAGAGTTCGGAATACTTCAGGTTGTTCCCCTTCGACTTGTGGACCGGATAGCGCTCGTCGTTGTGCGCGATCTTCGCCGCCATCACATCGCCGAGCTTGAAGCCCAGGTTGTCTGCGAATTCAAACAGCAGAATGCCGACATCGGCGATCTCGGAGGCGATCTCCTCTCGTTTGCTGCGGACACGCTCCTCGATCTGCGAGTCCTGCTGCCAAACGAAGTGTTGCATGAGTTCACCCGCTTCAGCAGCGATGGCGACGGCAAGATCCTTGGGATTGTGAAACTCCCGCCACTCACGTGCATCGACGAATGACTGGATGCGCTCGGTGAGGGAGGAGATGGAATCGTTCATGCACGAATGATGGCGGCATGAACTGAGATTGTGCAACCGCGAATCAGAGCCTGAATGATTGCGGTCGATTGAGCGCAATCGTGGCGGCGGTTTGAAACCGCCAAGCCTATCCAATGTTTTTTTGGCATGGCGGTTGCAAACCGCCGCCACGTTCACCGTCACTTCCCTTTCTTATCTTCCCTCGGCCGCTCCGGCATGATGGGTGATTCAAACCCGGCGAGATCGGTGGGTTTCACCTTTCTTGCATGGCCGCCAAAAGAGAAGGTGCCGGGCTTGTAGGGGCCGACGAATGCGATGTTCAGGTCTGCCTTGATCGCCTTCTCCAAGCCTGCGGCCCAGAGGATGCCGTTGATGATGAGGCGGCGGTAGTTGTCATCGAGGATGTCTTCGGATGCGCCTTGCGTGGTGTGGAAAACGCGGTGTTTCTTGCCGTCCTTCGCGGCGTAGTGGCGCGTCCAGGTGGAGGGCATCGGCGGCTTTTTGGTATCCGGCTCTGCTGTGGGTTCCATCGAGACGAGCGGCTGCGAGGTGGTGAGCACGGTGAAGTCGGGAGCCGCATTGCCGACGTAGGCTCCGGCGTGGCAGAACGCGGTTACGCCGACACCTGTTAGAATGACGTTGCCGCGTTGCTCGGGCACGGTGGTGATGCGGGTGCCTTGTTTGTGATTTTCGCCGTAGTGGCCGACCCAGGTGTTGCCGAGGATCTGATGGCCGAAGCCATTCTCGTAGCCTTCTGCTTTCGACCTGAAGTCGTATTTCGCATACTTCGATCCTCCGGGGATCTGGAACGCGTGGGACGAGGTGCGCATGCCGACGACCGGGCCGCCGCGTTCGAGGTAAGAAACGACGTGCGCCATCTCTTCATCGGGAAGATTGAGGAAACGCGCGGAGATCACGAAGAGGTCCGCTTTTTCCAAAGCTACAAGTCCTGAGACACGCGATGATCCGGCTTCGATGAAACCCTCGGCATCCACGCCGAAGACGACGGTGCAAGTGAAGCCGTGGTGTTTCGCGAGAATGCGGGCGAGCGCTGGGCAGCTTTCCTCCGCGCGGTATTCGTGATCGCTGGCAAGGAAGACGATGTGCTTGCCTTGGCCGGGTCCGGGTCCGCCTTCATAGGTGATGGAAGAGGCGTGCATGGGTGCAGTTCCTAACAGGGATGCGAGCAGGAGACGGAGTGTTTTCATGGGATGTTTTTTATCTATTGAAGAGGCTCCGGGCAGGATGCCCGGGCCACTGTGGCGGGGGGCTTGTGGCCGCCGCCCGTGATTTATATGGGTGTGCGTTTTTATAAATAAATGGGTACTAGAAAAAGAAGCGGGCGTTTGTGGGGGGACGGAGTTTTTTTAAGGAGAGGGGTTTGAACGGTGCGGCGTGTTTG
>JANMLQ010000027.1:0-12627 GCA_031372635.1 Akkermansiaceae bacterium
CATTTCCCGCCACAGGCCGGAGACGAGCACGGTGAATCCCTGGGGCGAGGATTTGACCTGGGCGAGGAGTTTCTTGAAGCCGTCCTCGGGTAGCAGGCCGATGTCTTCGGCGAACATGGTGAAGAGACAGCGCTGGAGGAAACCGGCGATGACCTGCGCGTCGTGGCCGTCGGTTTCGAGGGACTTGGCGAGCTTGGCGAGGCGGCCCGCGATGTCGCGCGTGACCTTGGCGGCGCGTTTGCTCGGATCGAGCGCGTGGGGATCGGTGAAGACGAGGCGGAGGCGCTCGCGGATCTGCGGGTCGCGAAGATCCGTGAGGAGGATGCGGTGGTTTTTCGGATCCGGGAAACGTTCGTAGCGGCCGCCGGTGCAGGTGAACTCGGTGTAGAGGTCGATGGAGTGGCCGACATCGCAGACGATGAGGAAGGGCGGGCGGCCGTGAGACGCGGGCAGGTGGGTGATGTAGTCGCGGCCTTGGTTGTATGCGCGCTCAAGTGCCTTGTCGAAGGCGGCACTGCCACGGCGGCCATGGCCGGACTTGGCAAGCGGCGACCGGTGATCGCCGCCACTTTCGGCGCTGCCCTGTTTGGTTTCACAGACGAAGTGGCGGGCTTTGTAGAGGTCGATGTAGTTGGTGACGGATGAACCGTCAGGATTCCCGCGGGTGATGGCGCGGTCGAAGACGTGGAGGTTGTTTTCAGGATCAGGCGAGGTGGGATCGGGGCGCGGGACTTCGAGGATGTCGCAGAGTTCGGAGAGGAACATCTGATAGTTCGCGCGCTCTGCGGCACCGGAGTTTTCCCAACGGGTGATGAAGGAGTCGATGACTTCCGGGGCGGGCATACGCCGGAGTCTAGCGGCGCGGCTATGGCGTGGAAGCCGGATTTTTGGGATGATTTTAGAAGAACGGAAGGTTTTGAGCTGCCTGCGCCTGAAAAGGAGGAGGCTGGGTTTTAAGATTTCGGAAAAAGGAATGTCAGGCCGAAGCGCAGGCCCCATTCCGGGCCGCCGTCGGGGGTTTCGAGGTAGTAGCGGACGCCGCCGAAGAATTGCACGGGTTGATCGCCGATTTTCATGAGCTGGCTGACGACGAAGTTGACCGGGACGTTCCATTGCTCGTTCTCCCAATCGTAGGTGCTTTCGACGTTCATGGAGAAGGTCGTCTTGGTGTCGGTGATGTAGGAGACGAAGGGCTGGAGGAAGGTGGCGTTCACATCGGCGCGGCTGTCTTCGCCGGCGAAGCTCCAGAGGTGGTTGGCGAGTGCGCCGCAGGTCCACGGGCCGAATTGTTTCAATGCCACGGCTGTCGGGCCGACGCCCCATTGTTCGCCACCTAACAATTCATCGGTGGCGGTGGGGATCAGGAACACCGGGCCGACTCCCCAAATCGGATCGCTGGATTTAGGCGAGAAAAACAGGCTCTGCACTGTGTCGCCGAGGCCGAATGCATCGCTGACGCCGCCGGGAGCGATGCCTTCTTGGTCGATGACGGGCAGGATGGTGCGGGAGATCAGTGTCCAGTGTTCATTGAGGTCGAAGGGAATGACGGGTTGGATGTTGGTGGTCCATTTGGTGCCGTCGCCGGGGCCGATGCCAAAGTCGAGGTTGCTCTGGACCGGCACGCTGATGAGCGAGGCGATGGGGTTGGCGAGTTGCTTGGCGAGATCGGCGTCTTCGGCATAGACGAGGGGGGCGACAAGCAAGAGCGGGATGATGGTGGTTTTCATGAGCAAATGATGATGGCTTTCTTCGGCGCGGTGTCGTTCCAGGAAGGAAGCGGATCGGCGGCGCAGTCGATGGTCATAGTGAAAGCGAGCGCGTAGGCGAGGGGATTTGGATCGATTTCATGGTTAGTATTTTCGGCGGTGAAAGGATTCACTTTACTGGCGTGATGTCCTCGATGTCCTGAACCTTTTGTTTGTCGAGTGGCATCCGCACCAAGCCGGGTTTGCTGAAATCAATCTTCGCGAGGTCCAGCATCCGCACCCGGCGGTTATTCTGGGTGTGGTAAACCATTCTCAGATTTTTCGTGTCGTAGCCGGTTGTCCAGATGGTGGAACTGCGCATCCCCGCCGTTTTGGCCTCGCCGGAACCTTCCGCCGCGCCAAGCGGTATGTTGAAGTTATCGAGGATGCGGAAGAGTTCGTAGATCGTCTCATCGCCGGTGGCTGTCGGGCGGGCGGTTTGGGTCGCGGCCACGGCGCGGACGAAACGTGATGGCGGGGTGTTGTCACCGGGCAGGCCGATCATTCCGCTGCCGCCGCCGAGAGGTTTGAAGTCGAGATCACCGATTTTCTTGCCGGGCAGAGCGACGGCGGAAAGGTTGACGTAGTTCCGCAGGTTGGTCTCGTGCCAGTTGTATTCGGGAGCATTGGTAATTACTCCCAGCGGAGCGTCGAAGATCTTCATTTCGCCCTCTTGAAACTCGATGACGATGGCCTTGCCGCTCGATTCGGTGACAAGAAAATGCAAAGGCGGGGCCAAGCCTATCGCAGGCTCTTCCACCGGCACCACCCGGACCTTGGCCATCACTTGGCGCGCTTCCGCAACGGTCGCGCATTGAGCCAGGATGAACTGCGCCACATCCATCGCCGAGATGGAATCGACCGCGTGGGCCGGATCGTAAGCGGCATACTTGGCGTAACCGGGGTGATAGAATAAACCCACGGTGAGTCCTTTTTCATTCATGCCGTCGGCGATGATGTCCTGCTCCACCGCATCGAGGCCCGCGATTCCATAGGTGGAAGTCCACGTCTTGCCGGGCTTGTGATCCGGTGTTCCGCCCGTGAACTGATGGCCTCGCGGGATGATGACCACACGGGAGTGCAGATCGAACGATCCCCACTCCATGGTGCGGCCATAGATGACCGCGCCGTCCCGGGCTTTGAGAATAATGCCGGTGCAGGCGGCAGCATTATAGATAGGTAATGCTAACACTGTAAAGAGTGAGGCGGCGAGGATTGGTTTTGATTTCATGATGAGGTCTAATTTTAAACAGGAACTAACGGAGGAAGCGGAGGACTGGGAAAATGGTCTTTGCCTTATATGCCGGAACGAAATCGGGCGACGACAGCTCCCTTGCTGGAGAGCACCAGTTCGTTGCCTGAGACTTCGAAGCCGTCCACGGTGGCGAGCGCTTTGGCCAGATTGGCTTCCTGTTCCATCAGCTCGGGAGCACCGGCCATCTTGGTGCTGATCATGGCGCCGAAGGTGACTTTGCCCCCGCTCACTTCATAGCTGCCAGACAGGCGGTTGACGCCACCAAAGGCGGCCACGCGACCGCCTTCGAATTTGAGCGTGGGCGGTTGATCGGCGGCGACGGGCTTGCCGTTGAGTTCGGCCAGCGTCCATTCTTTGCCGGCGATTTCGCTCAAGTGGGCGACGCCACAGCAGGAGCCTTGGTATTGCCACGAAATTTCTTTGCGCTGTTTTTCCGTCAGGGGTTTTGCCGTGCTGGCGACCACCGGGAAAATGGTGACGCCCTCTTTGATCGTCTCGATGATTTTGATTTGGTTGATCGTCGTCGGATCCACGGTGAGCGGATTTTTATCGAGGATGACGAGGTCGGCGAGCTTTCCGACTTCGAGCGAGCCTTTGGTGTTTTCCTCGAAATGCTGGTAAGCGGGCCAGAGCGTCATGGCCTTGAGCGCGACGAGTGGCGTGAGGCGGTGCTGCGGGCCGAGGACGTGGCCGGTGCGCGTGGTGCGGTTCACGGCGGTGGCGATGAGTTGTATTGAATCGGGGAAGACTACTGGCGCATCGGAATGGATACTGAACTTGATGTTGTTCTCCAGCAGCCAGCCAGTGGGCGAAATGTTTTCCGCGCGTTCCGGGCCGACGACGGATTCGCGGTGCCAGTCGCCCCAGTTGAAGGTGTGCATCGGATACTCCGCCGGGAAAAGCCCCAGCTCTTTGATGGCCGGCACCTGATTGGCGCGGATGAAATGGCCGTGGATGATCGTCGTGCGGCGATCGGCTCCCGGATAGGCGGCGGTGGCGGCGCGGGTTGATTTGATGAGCTGGTCAAGCGCGGCGTCGCCGCCGCAATGGGCGAACACCTGCCAGTTGTTTTTGTAGGCCAGCATCATCCACTTGTTGATCTCGCCGTCGGTAAATGCCGGATACCCTAGGTAATCTGGCTTCGCGCCGGCTGGCACTTTGAGATAGGGCGCGGTGAGCCAGGTGGTCTTGCCCTGCGGCGAGCCGTCAAGCGTCAGCTTGATGCCGCCGAGACGGAAGTGGCTGGTGTAGCTGCGTGACATCAGCGGACCGTGCAAGACCGGCGCATCCCCGACTGTCACGAGGTCGGGATACGCCACGAGATCGATCTTGAATTCTCCCGCCTCTGCCAGCGCGGCATAAGTGGTCACCTGGCCGGCCATGGTTTTGCCGTCCTGGACCGTGGTGAACCCGTTGGCCATGTAAATGTCTTGGCTCGCGTTTAGCTGGGTGGCGATTTCCTCCGGCGTGAACTTGGGAACGATTTTGAATAGGACGGCTAGCCACGCATTTTCCTCGAATACGCCATCCGGGGTCTTGCCATCAGCTTCGCGCCGGATGATGCCACCGGAGGGATCCACGCTTTCAGCGGTGATGCCTGCTTTCGCCAGCGCCTTGCTGTTGAGGACGCCGAAGTGGCCGGATTGATGCACGGCCATGACCGGCAACTCGGTGGAGATCGCGTCCAAATCCTGCCGGGTCGGGTGGCGGCGCTCGGCGAGTTGCGAATCGTCATAGTTCATGCCGATGACGACGCCGTGCGCCTTCACCAAGGGCGAAGTCGTCATGTAATCGCGCATGGCCTGCTGGAGCTCCGCGATGTTTTTCACCGGCCCATCGGGTGGCGACAGCAGGTTGGCCGCGACGGTCTGAAACCCGACTCCACCAAAATGACTGTGCCCGTCCACGAACCCGGGAACGAGCGTCTTGCCGCCGAGGTCGATGAGCTTCGTCGTCTCACCCTTCGTTTTTAAAACATCGGCCTTCGCGCCGACGGCGAGGATTTTCCCGTCCTTCACGGCGAGCGCCTCGGCGGTGGGCGCGGCGTCATGGATGGTGATGATGTTGCCGCCGGTGTAAATCATGTCGGCGACTCCGGCAGCGGCGGGCTTTGCCTCGGATGTTATCGCCGGCTTTTTATCACAACCAGTGATGAGCAGCAGCCCGCACAAGACGCTGAGGGTGTAAGGGAGCGTGGAGTTTGGTTTCATGGTGATGATGTTTTTCCTAACTTGTCGGTGATTTTAAAAACTAACGACGGCGCGGAGTCCACCGACGATGGCGGTGTCGCGATTGTCAACCGGCGGGCGGATGACTTGGGCGTCGGCCGTGACCCGCAGCCAGGGTGCGAGCGCTAAGTTGTAAAAGACTTCCAAGCCGCATTCGTCACGGGCGGGGATGCCAGCGAGCCGCAGGCCGTCCTTCAAGCCATTGCTAAAACTCACGTAAAAAATGCCGCCGCCAAACTTGTCGTTCTCGCGCCCTGGGATCAAGCTGGTGCCGCTGATGCCGCCGAGCGCCGACCAGCCGATGGGGTTCGGATTCGCATCGGAAATCGACGCCTGCCCGAACAGCCCCCAAGCTTTTTTCGGATCGCTAGCATCGCGCCAGAGTGTCTGCTCGAAGGCGTACGCGAAATACCAGCGGTCGTCGGTCGTCGCAGGCTGCGGCGTGGTGGGCAGGAGCAGATACGGGTCGGAAAAATCCACGCCGTCCTGCGTGCTGTAGGCGGCGGAGAAAAAGTGCTTGCCGGATTTACCGAAGAAATTGCTCGGCACCTCGACGGAGCCGTTGAATGTGATGCCCTCCCCGAATGGATCGTCAAAACCGCTGCGCATGGTCTGGCTGAGCGGGTCATAGACCATGAGCGTGAACTTCGCGGGCTTGGTCTTCACCGAGAGGATGCCGCCGAGAATCATCGGCGGCGTGATCCCGCTGATCGGCCCGGTGAACTCGACGTGCTGGAACAACTCGACGCCACGCCCGCCGCTGAACTCGTGCCCTGCGGCATAAAGATCGACCGTGTTGATCTTCCCCAGCATGACCGTGACCGAATCGCTGAACTGCTGCGAGGCGTGAAGCGAAAGGTCTGCCAGCGTGTCATTCACGCCGGGGAAGAGCAGCGCCATGTTATTCGGCACATAGGTGCCGCCCGCTGCCGAGGGCGCGTGGCCGTAATTCAACTCGCCGTGCGCACTGACACCGAAGCCTTGCCACAATCCCAATTTGCCGCCGTCGAGCCGGAGAAAAAGGTCGGCCTTCCCGCCATACTCCCAATCGTTTGCGCCCTCACCGGCCGCGAGTCCTTGGTAAAATTGCGCCAGCGAGCCAGTAAGATTGACTCCGTGCTCGCGCAACGTCGAGCCTGCTCCGAACCAATCATCAGTGAGCGTCTCGGGGGGTGGCGCGGGCGTGGGTGAAGCGGGCTGCGCGACGTCACCGGCGTGCGCCGATGTGGCGGTGAGGGCGAGTGCTGCGAGGCAAGGGATTCGTGAGCGAATCGAGGTCATGGGTGGGTTTAGGTTGGTGAATTTGGATTTTAAACAGAAGAAAGCAGAGGCTGCGGAACGCCGAAGATCTTCATTTCACCCTTATGAAACTCGATGACGATCAGACTGACAGGAAGAAGAAGATCGTCGCCGGAATCAACTCCCGCACTTCGTGGATCAGCTTATGTTTCAGGGTGCTCATGGGAAAGGGTTCGCTTGTGAAGTCGCGGGCCGACTCTTGCGAGACGGCCCGCGCGTTTCACGATCGAAACGATCAGCACGTTACTTTCTTCCGCCCTCTTGGAGATTTTCCAGCACGGCATCAAGTGAGAAGCTGCCGGGCTTCTGGCTCGGCGGGAACTCCTTGAAGGTGGAGAGGAATTTTCCGACGTATTCCTGTGCTGGAACCAGCAGGAATACATGCTCCAAGCGCCAGCGCTTGTAGTCCATGCCTTCGTGGTCGGCGGTCTCGAACGGATCGGAGCGCAGGTTGAAAAGCTTCGGCAGGCGCAACTGCACGAAAGGCTCCTCCCACACGTCCATTCCGTGCGCGCGCTGCTCGGCAAAGACGATCTTCCAGTGGTCATAACGCAGGCCGACGAGCGAGCCGTCGTCGTTAAAGTAGAAGAACTCTTTGCGCGGGCTAGGCGTCTTACCTGCGAGCGCGTCGGTGAGGTCGTAGCCGTCGAGGTGGACCTTGAAGGTTTTGTCGCCGACTTTTTTGCCTGCCTTGAGTTCTTCTTTCACATTCGGCTCACCGGCAGCGGCGAGCAGTGTGGGCAGCATATCTTCATGGGCGAAAATATCGTTGAGCACGGTACCCGGCTTGATGACGCCGGGCCAGCGGATGGCGCAAGGCACACGGTAGCCACCTTCCCAGTTGGTGTTTTTCTCACCGCGAAATGGCGATTGGCCGCCGTCGGGCCAAGTGAATTTCTCCGCACCGTTGTCGGTGGAGTACATGACGATGGTATTTTCATCAAGGCCGAGTTCCTTGAGTGCGTCGAGCACTTTGCCGACGTGGCCGTCGTGCTCGACCATTCCATCCGGATAGATGCCGAGGCCGGTCTTGCCCTGCGACTCAGCCTTGAGGCGAGTCCAGATGTGCATGCGCGTGGAGTTCCACCAGAGGAAGAAGGGTTTGTTCTCCTTCTTCGCTTCTTTCATGAAGCGGATCGTGTGAGCGGTGACTTCCTCGTCAACCGTCTCCATGCGCTTCTTCGTCAGCGGGCCGGTACTCACGATGGGGCGGCCATCTGCAAAGCTGTGGATGACGCCGCGTGTGCCATATTTTTTCCTCAGTGCAGGATCTTTGAAATAGTCAGGATGCTCCGGTTCGTCCTCGGCATTGAGGTGATAGAGCGAGCCGAAAAACTCGTCGAAGCCGTGCGCGGTCGGCAGATGTTCGTCGAGATCACCGAGGTGGTTTTTTCCGAACTGCCCGGTCTTGTAGCCCTGTGCTTTGAGCAATTCGGCAATGGTAACGTCACGGGCCTGCAAGCCTTCTTTCGCGCCCGGCAGTCCGACCTTGAGCATTCCGGTGCGGTATCCGACCTGCCCGGTGAGGAAGCACGCGCGCCCGGCGGTGCAACTCTGCTGGCCATACCAGTCGGTGAAGTTCGCGCCTTCCTTGGCGATGCGGTCAATGTTGGGCGTCTTGTAGCCCATCATGCCCATGTTGTTCATGCTGACGTTCGACCAGCCGACATCGTCACCCCAGATGATGAGGATGTTGGGTTTCTTTTTGTCCGCCGCGTGAGCGCCAGACCCGATGAGTGCAAGCCCAAGGGCGAGCGCGAGGTAGTTTCGTATTGGTTTCATGGTTTGTTTGTTGGTTGTAGTGCGAGTTGAGAAATTATTTTTGCTCCACGGTGACCTTCACGATCTTGCCAGTGAAGGTGCTGGGCGGGCCGGGCTGGTAGTCGTTGGAGACGTTGGTCTCGGCATCGATGCCGACGTCCACGCCTTCGTCGGCGGAGAATGCGAAGGGCTGGGTTTTAGGGATCTGTGCTTCCCCGACTTTCTTGCCGTTCACACTGAGGATGGATTTGCCGCCGGTACCGGGTTTCTTTTCGTCGGGTATGAACTCGTAGCTGATGGTGTGCTTGCCGGGGGCAAGCGCGGCGTCGCCGCCGACCTTGGTGTGTTCGAGGCCGAAGAAGTTGTATTCGTGGCGCGCCTTGCCGTCCTTCATGTAGAGTGCCCAGCCGCCGAAATAACCGGCCTGCGCGATGATGACGCCGTTGGTTTTGTCGTCGGTCACTTCGACTTCGGCGGTGACGGTGTGCGCGACGCCCTTCACGTTGATGAAAGCGTTTTCCAACAGGCCTGTCATGCCGGGATAGACGGTGAGCGATTTGCGCCCGCCGAGCAGGTCAGGCCGACCGGCGATGGAGGCGACGAAGCGCTCGACGCGGCGGTCGTCGATGGGGAAGACGTGGTTGCGGATGGCTTCCTTGTCGAAGACGGCTTGGAGTTCCTTGAGTTTCGCTGGGTTCTTTGCGGCGAGGTTTTCCGCTTGGCTGAAGTCTTCATCGACTTTGTAAAGTTCCCACACATCGTCCTTCACAGCGGGCAGCGGAACAATCAGCCACGGGATCGAGTGCCGCGTCGCCGCGACCCAGCCTTCGTGATAGATGGCGCGGTTTCCGAACATCTCGAAGTATTGCGTCGTGCGCTGGTCAGCGGCTTTAGGAGCATCGGCGGAGTAGAGCATCGACACGCCGTCCATCGGGCGCTGGGAGATGCCATCGACGGTTTTTGGCTGAGGAACTTTCACGGCCTCGAGCGCGGTCGGCGCGACGTCGATGACATGGTGGAACTGGCTGCGGATTTCACCCTTCGCTTTGATGCCCTTCGGCCAATGCATGACCATGCCATTGCGCGTGCCGCCGAAGTGCGAGGCGACTTGTTTGGTCCACTGGAACGGCGTGTTCGTCGCCCAGGCCCAGCCGATGGCGTAGTGCGGGAAAGTGGTCGGATCGCCCCAGTTTTCGATGTGCCCCATCATCTGCTCGGCTTTGCCGACGATGCCGTTGAGCGCCATCATCTCGTTGTAGGTGCCTTCTGGTCCGCCCTCGGCGCTCGCGCCATTATCGCCGACGATGTAGAAGAACAGCGTGTTTTCCAGTGCGCCGATGGTTTCAAGCTGGGAAACGAGGCGACCGACTTCGGCATCGGTGTGTTCCGCGAATCCGGCGAAGGTTTCCATCTGCCGCTCGAACAAGCGCTTCTGGTCCGCACTCATATCAGCCCATGCGGGGATTTCCTTCGGGCGTGTTGTGAGTTTGGTGTTTACCGGGATGATGCCGAGTTTCTTCTGCCGCTCGAAGGTTTCCTCGCGCAGCTTGTCCCAGCCGTTAGAAAACTGACCTTTGTATTTCGCGATCCATTCCTTCGGCGCATGATGCGGTGCGTGCGTGGCACCCGGCGCGAAATACATGTAGAACGGCTTGTCCGGCGTGAGCGTCTTCTGTGCGCTCACCCAGCGGATCGCCTGGTTGGTCATGTCTTCGGTGAAATGATAGTTCGGCGTCTGCGGCTGCTCGACGCGCGTCACGCCATCGAAGATCGCGGGTGCCCACTGGTTCGTCTCGCCGCCGATGAAGCCGTAGAATTTATCGAAGCCCGAGCCGGTCGGCCAGCGGTCGAATGGACCGGATACGGATACTTCCCACGGCGGCGTCTCGTGATACTTGCCAAACATCGCAGTGCTGAATCCATTGTGGCGAAGAATTTGCGCGAGCGGCGTGATCGAACGTGGGCGGATTCCGGTATTGCCGGGAAAACCGGTGGCCAGTTCCATGATCGCGCCCGCGTTGTTGGCGTGATGATTGTGGCCAGTTAGAAGAGCCGTGCGCGTAGGGCTGCACAGCGCGGTGGTGTGGAAACGATTGTAGCGCAGGCCATTGCCCGCCATTTTATCGAGCGTCGGCATCTTGATAGGACCGCCGAACGCGCTGCTCGCACCGAAGCCGATGTCGTCGATCAACACGATCACCACGTTCGGCGCACCTGCCGGAGCTTTCACCTCGAAACGCGGCGGGGCTTTGGCATCGCGCGCATCAAGCGTGGAGACGGATTCCGGTTTCGGCTCGGGGATGGGCAGCGAGCTGCGGTCGAGAGTGTCAGCGGCGAAGGACAAACCGGGCAGGCAAAGACATGCGGCGAGCACGGAGAGCGTGGACTGGTGACGTGTGATTTTCATGGAAACAGTGGCAGTTTGTTTGAGTGACTACGATGGGAGATTCACTGGCGTCCGATGGATCGGCGAGTCTAAAATGTATCCCGAATAACCCGCGCATCGTGGTGGTGTTTCTGCTAAGTGGCGACGATGGCATCGGTCAAGAATGCTGAGTCAAAAAACAAACTTCCGCTTTCGAGTTCAAAATTTCCGGCTCAACGAGGCCGACTGCGGATCGCCGAAGCGCCATTGCAGATCCAGCGCGCGCGAAATCCCAATCCTCGGTCCGGCCACAGTTTCCTGCGTCTCTCCGCGCAGGATACCGCAGCCCTCCTCACGGAGGAAACTACAGCCATGCACGCTACCATCGATGCCGAGCGCACGCGTCAGTCTGCCCGGCCCCGCGCCTAACAGCGAGTCCTTCACGCCCTGCCGCCGCTCGTGCATCAGCTTGATGCCCGATACCGGCTCCAGTGCGCGGAAGAGCACGAAGCCCGATCGTTTCCCGCCCTTCACGAGGATATTGAAGAGCCAGTGAACACCATAGTTCATGTAAACGTAAGCATCTCCGGCCTGCTGGCGTTCCACGAAAGCACGCGTGCTCGGACGGAACCATGTGTGGCACGCCGGATCATCCTCCGAATCGTAGGCCTCTGTTTCCACGATGCGTCCGACACAGCCGTTCCAGACGAAGTGGCAGCCGATCAAGCCGCGCGCGCAGGTCACGGGATCCTGTTTGAAAAAGTCCTCACGTATCGGCTTCACTGCAAAAAGCCCTTCCCGATCCTAGCCACCGCCGCAAGAGCGAAATCCCAAAAGGCTTCCCATGCGGAGTGAAGCCGCTAGATTCAAAGCGTTGCCTAACACCCCGCCATGATTCGCGATTTTGTAGCGCTGCTGGTCCGCTTGATTACGGGCGTCCGCAGGATTGATGAGCCTGTGAGAGATGGCCCGCCACGGATCTATTTCGCGAACCACTCGTCGCATCTGGACTTCGTGGTGATCTGGGCCGCGCTACCGGGACACCTGCGGAAACGCGTGCGCCCAGTGGCGGCGGCGGACTACTGGGATGGCGGTCCGCTGCGCCGTTGGTTGGCGCAAAAAGTCTTCAGGGCAGTGCTCATTCCGCGCGGAAAAATCAGCCGCGACGATGACCCGATCGGTCGCATGGCGGAGGTGATGGACGAGGGCTATGACCTGATCATTTTCCCGGAAGGCACGCGCAGCGATGATGGTCATGTGGCGGAGTTCCGCTCCGGTATCCACGCGCTGGTGAAGCGCCATCCGCATTCGGAATTGATTCCCGTGTTTCTGGAAAACCTCAACCGCATCCTGCCGAAGGGCGAGTTCCTGATGGTACCGTTGTTAGGCAACGCCGTCTTCGGCCCGACCTGCGAGGGACCGCGCGATGGCGAGTCGCGCCATGATTTCCTCGTCCGCATGCGGGATGCCGTGTTAGCCCTCTCATCACACCATGACACGCATTGATCCTGAGTTACTCTATCTGCTAGGCGGCGTGGTTTTCCTGCTGGCGCTGTCCAGCTTCATCACCTCGCTGCTGATCCGCCGCGCAAAGGATGGCATCAACTCCACGCTCGAAAACCTCCGCAGCCGCGTGAATGCATGGTGGTGGATGACGGGCGTGTTCGGATTCTCACTCGCGCTCGGGAAAAACGGCATCTGCGGCCTCTATCTACTGCTGTCGTTTTTCGCACTGCGCGAGTATATCACACTCAGTCCGATGCCGCGCGGCGATCATCGCACGCTGTCTTGGGTCTTCTTCATCATCCTGCCGCTGCACTATCTCTTCGCATTGGCACCTTGGTATGGGATGTTCACCATCTTCATCCCTGTCTATGCATTCATCTTCATCCCGATCCGCTCCGCACTTGCAGGTGATGTGGACCGTTTCCTCGAACGCACCGCGCGCATCCAGTGGGGCGTGCTGACCTGCGT
>JANMLQ010000038.1:0-3240 GCA_031372635.1 Akkermansiaceae bacterium
GCCCGCTAGGACACTGGCGTCAGGCGCACCGTCCGCCACGGTCCGCAAGTAATATTCGCTGAGGAAAATACTCATGTAGGACCAACTCCACATCTCTTGGCCCCAAGTCCCCATGCTGTTACCCGCCAACGCATCCGCAAAGCTTTTCAAGCGCGTCTGCACGTAGGCGTAATCCGCGTCTCCGGGGGCAACACTCGCCAACAGCGCCAGCCCGTTGATCGCGCCGGCGTAGTACTGGCCGAGAAAATAGGGGTCGGCCTTGAGTTCACTGACGAGTTTGATGCGAGCATTGGCTAGGATCAACGCGGACTTCGGACAGGTATAGGGAGACGTGGCGGTGTAATCGCCCATGATAGCCATGGGAATGTTCACATCGGTGGTGACACCTGCGCGCCAGCGTTTGACCCGCAGCGTGCCGGCCCCGGTCTTCTCCGCCTCGCCAATCGCCACGCCGAAGGCTTTGCGGCAATCGCTGGTAAAGGCAGGCACGCTGCCAGAGTTCCCGGCCATCGCACCGAGGATCACGTCATCCACCGCGAGCACCGCGCTGGCCGGAGCGCTCGCCACGGTGACCAAAATTTGCCGACTCGGCTCAGTGATCAGCCCATAGTCTCCCGCGTTATTGCCATCGATATAAATCCAGCCGCGCAACCCGGTAGCGCCGAGGTTGTAAGTCTCACTGTAAGGGCGGTTACTGTAGTAGTAATTACTTTTCAACGCAGCGATCACCCCTGCGCCAGTGAGGTCCGGCGGAGCGGCGAGAGCCGCAGAAGGAAATGCCAACAGGAGATTCAGAGCGAGCGCAGCCCGCGTGACATGGGTTCTAATAGGATTTTCCATGCAAAAGAGACGAATTATTGGCTGATCTTGAGTCGGACGAAGGTAGAGCTTCCCTGATCTGGAATGGTGACTTTCGCCCGATCCGATGGGCTACCGGATGTGATTGTCACGATGCCGGAACTTAAAGCCGGAATGTTCACCGAAGTCCAGCCTGAAAGGTTGTTGCCATACTCCACGACCTGGGTGGTGGAGGACTGAGCCGCATCGCTGCGATTGTATTCGAACACCCAATCACCGGCTGGCTTTGTTAGAGTCGGTTGGAGCGCCTGCGAGGAAACCATCGGCGCACCACCGAGGGCGAATTACATCAGGTTGGAGAAACCATCGTGATCCGGGTCATCCGAGGGGTCGTCATTCACGCCGACCGTGAGTCCCTGTGCGCCATCGCTAGCCCATGATTCGTATCCAGGTGCCATATCCACGGTGAAGGTGCCGCCCATGTATTGGATCGAGTAGTTGCCCGCCGTGAATGTGCCGCCGGTCGCAGCGCTAGGCGTGATCGGATAGGAAGCAACCGCAGCCGTCGCCTCGCCACCAGTGCAGGTCAGTGTGACCGAGGCGATCGTTTCACCGTTCAGAAGGCCGCTGCTGGTGAATAATGTGCTGCCACTGCTGAAGGCGACGGTTTGGCCGTAGGTCTTGCTTTGGTTGTTGGCCGTGACGGTTAGCGGGCTGGCGCTGATGGTGGCATCAGGCACGAGCGGTTGGGTCGGTAGCGAGTAGTTACCCGCGTTGGCCCCGCCAATGGCATAACTGGTGGCGGTGACGGCACGGAGTCCGGCATTCGCGCTGGCAAAGGTGCCGCTGCCTGCAATGAGTGTCACGGCTTCGCCACTGACGACGCCGGAAAGCGTGCCGCCTGTTAGAACTGCGGCGGTGGTGGCGTCGTAATTCTTGTCGCTAGCCGTCACTCCGGCGATTGTCAGTGGCTTGGCTGTTACCGAGTGGGTGAAGGCGGATGAATCGCTGGTCGCGAATGTGGCATCTCCGCCGTAGGTCGCGGTGATAGAATGAGCGCCCATGGCCAGCGTGTTGGTGGCGAAGGTGGCTGTGCCGGAAGCGAGGGTGCCGGTGCCTAGCACCGTGACTCCGTCTTTGAATGTCACCATCCCGGTTGCCGGCCCACCCGCCACGGCCACCGTCGCGGTGAAAGTAATCTCCGAGTCATAGGCCGCAGACGCACCGTGCGAGGATGTGAGCGTGGTGGTGGATGGTGCCACGTTCACCAAGAAGTTACCGTCCACATATTGGATCGCGTAATTGCCCGCCGTGAAGGTGCCGCCGGTGGCTGCGCTAGGCGTGATCGGGTAGGTCGAAACCGCTGCCGCCGCGTCGCCGCCAGAACATGCTAGAGTCACCGAACCGATGGATTCGCCGCTCAGAAGGCCGCTACTTGTGAATAACGTGCTACCACTGCCGAAGGTGACGGTTTGCCCGTAAGTCTTGCTTTGGTTATTGGCCGTGACGGTCAGCGGACGGTTGTTGATGGTGGCGGCCGGCACGAGCGGTTGGACTGGGAGCGAGTAGTTAGCCGCGTGTGAACCGCCGAGTGCGTAGCCGATGGCGGTGACGGCACGGAGGCCGGCTAAAGAGTTTCTGCGACCAAATTCGAGAAAACATGTAATAGACCAAATAGAGCGGAACGAACAAACAGAGCAGCCCTTGTTTTCGCGACTCAAAAAATGCAATAAACACCATGGCAATGTAGGAAAAGATCGCGACGAGCAAACAACCCAGCCCAAGGGACGCAGCCATGACTGGAAGCCAATCCGCCTTCTGTATCTTTGCCATAAATGCGATGGTAGAAATCTTCTTCGTTTGGGTCGCGTCCATCTTGATTAACGCGCCACCCACAAAGGTTAGCAGACCAGCGAGCATCGCCAACATCATCCACCACGGCATTCCAGTCGCCATCATGCGCTTTTGCGTCGACTCATCACGCTTCATCATTTCGGCTGCATGGTTCAGATTCTTGTTGCCGAATTGCTTTTTCTCAACCGTCTTGTGGCCCTCAACCTTTGTTCCCTCGGTAAAATTGAAGCCGCAATTTGTGCATAACACCGCGCCGGGCCGTGAGGGCTGTTCGCAAGTCGGGCAAAAGACTCCAGACTTTTGCACGAGTCCTGCTGCATCCAAGAGACCGGCCATGTTGTTGGCTGTTGCCGGCGAAGTTACCGCCGGAAGCTTCCCCTGCTTTTGAGCTGCTGCGGACTTCGGAGCTTCTGCGGACTTGGCAGGCTGTCCGTCGGTCGTATCAACCGCTGGAACTCGCATCAGCTGCTGACACTTTGGACACTTTCCCGATTTTCCGGCCATGCTCTCCGGCACATTGACAGATTGTCCACATTGGCAGGTGACCCGGATTGGCATGTTAACCGCTTTCATTCGAAAAAACTTATC
>JANMLQ010000051.1:0-18170 GCA_031372635.1 Akkermansiaceae bacterium
ATCGCATCCCCGCCCTTGCCACAGCCGAAACAATGAAACGACTGCCGCGCCGGATTCACGTAAAACGACGGCGATTTCTCGTTGTGAAACGGACAGTTCGCACGGTATTGCGCACCGGCCCGTTTCAAGGGCACGTAGGAATTGATCAGATCGACGATGTCCGTCGCACTGAGAACCTGCTCGATACTTTCCTTGGGAATCTGGGCCACGTTTTTCCGCTGCGGCGGAACCATACCGTCCGCGCCACACCGGACAACACCGCAAAAAACGAAATCTCCAAGCGCCCCAGCCGAAGTGCTTGCCAAGCGCCACGCCGCCGCATCATTCTCCCGCCCGGTCGCGCAAGCGGCCCATCCCAAAAAGCGCGCTTAGCTCAGTGGTAGAGCACATCCTTCACACGGATGGGGTCGCAGGTTCGAACCCTGCAGCGCGCACCAATTTTTCTATGCCTGTGATAAAATCGGTGTGATAAATTACGGAACGGTGATCCTAAAACATGTCATCTCGACTTGGTTTTACCGGAGAGGTAGCCACCCAACGATCCAATTTCCGCCCTTTACCGCAGCATTTCACGGTGAGGCCTGTCAAGTTTCCTCTGAACGCCGAAATCTCCATTGGCTTTTACAGAATTCCCAGCGCCTTTGCCGCAGCGGTCTGCGGATCTGAGAAAAAGATCGGATCCACTTTCTCGGCGATTTCGCCTGAAACCTCCAAGAAGTTCCTCTTGTTGCTGAGCGGGATCATCGCCCGACGTGCTCCGCTTTCCATGGCGACTTGAAGGGGTTCTGCGAGCGAGTTGACCTCCTTGATATTGCCTTGGATGCTGAGATCACCAAGAATGACCATGCCGGGTTGAACCGGAGTTTTCTTGAGGGCGGAGATGATTGCCACAAGAACTGCCATTCCTGCATCGCAATTGATGCGATTGGCCAGCAAGTCGATGGCCTCAACGTGGAAGTCCGTGGTGTCGAACGCACTCGCGATTCCCAGTGAGACTTTGTTACCTTGGAGGAAGCCGAAAGCGCGGGTGATCGATTCCTTCATAGAGGAGTTTGCGCCGCCGGCGTGTTTCAGCTTGCCCGTGCCGGCGGAGGTTCCCACTTCGATGCGATACAACCCCACCTTGCCTTCGTCGTTGACGGACGCGGCGTAAACGGAACCGGGAGCAAGCGGGTCAGTGGCAATGAGGGCGCGGCCACCTTCTTCTGGAACACCCACATAACGCTCCTCGGTGGTTTCGTGGTCGCGGTAGGAGAACGAGGTCTGGTGGTATTCGAACGAGCCCATTTTCTTGAGCTGCTCTTTCACCCTTCGGCGGCCTTCCATGGCAACGTCCAGCATTTCGGCGAGTTCTTCTTTCGTGTAATCTCCATGCGGATAGATCAATTTCACCAATCCCGAAACCGTCTTGCGCACCGCTTTGACATCACGGGCGTTCAGGTGGGGGCCGAATGAGAAGTGTTTGTCACAGACATCCGTGAAGGTGTGACGGCGGAGTTCCCGCAAGGCTTCGGCCAGGTAGTCCACTACGAAGCCATAATGGTCGGTGAAGAATTCGATCCGCATCTTCGGCACCTCCCAGCCGGGAATGTAATAGTGGATGCGGTCGAGGAAGGCCATGTCCTCGCGGATCACTTCGGGCATGGGAACAAACAGGTGCGACGAGCGCACCATGGTTTCCACCGGCTGGTTGGTGTTTCCGAACAAGGCGATGGAGGCTTTACCAGTTAGGGAATCCTTGCCTCGCGCAAAGGTCCCCGACTCGCAGTAGGTTTTCAGGGTTGTGATAACCTCCTTCGGCATTTTCTCTAGGTCCGCGACTTCGTCGAAAGCCACGGCATCCCACATGCCGACAAGCCCGATTTTTCCCGTCGTCATGTTGTAAAACATGTTGGCGACGCTTGTTGGCCCCGTCATCAGGATCGAGTAGGGGCTGAGTTCCTGGAAGGCGTAGGATTTGCCGGTTCCACGGGGGCCGAGTTCCACAAGGTTGTAGTTGGCCTCGCACAGCGGGATGAGGCGGATGAGAAAAAGCATCTTCAGTCGGCGCGAGAAATGCGATGGTTCCATGCCGATGGAGCGGATGAGCACGTCGAGCCATTCGTCTGTGGAAAACGCCGCCCGACCCTGTTTGTAGGCGTCGAGGTTGAAACTCGCAAGCTGCACGGGGGTCAACCGTTCGATCCAGAACGGGCTGCGTTTGCCCTTGGTCTCTTCAACGTACTGGTGGCGGATTTCCACCTCCGCCCAGATGCCTTCCATCAGGAGGCGGTCATAGTCGCGGACGAATCGATCCGGAATATGGATGTATTTGTTCCCGAAGTTCAGGGACTGCGCCCAGTATTTGTCATCCTCCGCAAGATAGCGCACGCTCACCTTGTCGATGAAGGTGTGACGCTCATTTTCCTTCACGATTGCCTGGGCTTTATTCGCCTCTTCCGAGCGAATGAAGCTATCCGCCAGTGTGTTCGTGACCACCCTCATGCCAGCGTCGATGGCTGCGGGATCATCGGTAGCGCAGTATTTTCCCAGTAGGTATTCCAGCACAAAGACCGGCACGTTGACTCCGACTTTGATTTTTCTAACGAGATCCTTGCGGACCACACGGCCCGAAAACACATCGGCCAGTTTTGTATCGAGATCGTCGTTATTCATGAAGATTAGAGAGATAGATTGAGAGGAATTTCGGTCAAAGAGGCCAGAACGGCTTCGTTCTTGCTGTCGATGACGCGTAAAGAAACGGTGGAGGGTAAGCTGGAAGCGGAAAGCATCACGGTGACCGAGTTTGGCTGACCGGGTTCCACGGTGATTTCGCGTGTGCCTTCCTCAAACCCGTAGGCGGCCATCGCGGGATGTCCGATGATGTCCTTGCCGCCGATGATTTCGAGCCGCACCTGCCGTTTTTCCGGGGTGAAAATTTCGTCGCTCTCCAGCGTCAGGGTCACGGAGAAGAAGCGGTTGGTGATGGCCTTTTTGGTGTAACCGATCACGAGCCGTGCCTGACTGCCTTTGGAGGTGGTGGAAGCCTTGCGAGTCAGACAAGCAACCGGGATCAATTGCTCCTGCGGACTGGCCCCGCCATGAAAATAAGCGCCTGCGCCGCCTTTGACTTTAAAGGTGCCGAGTCCACGGGGAAACGCGCATTCCAGTGAGCCTCCCAGTTCCAGCGTGCTGGCGGGCACGCGGAAGTATCCTGCGGCTGCCGCTCCGCCCTGGCCGATCCAGCAGCGTGCGTGCAGCTCCAGCGTGTCGCCGCCGGGCGCGTCCATTTTGAGTCCGGTTTCAAAGCCTTCGGCGAAAATGAAGCCATGGTCCGCAGCGATCACGAAATCCGTGACGCCGGCCGAAGCCAGATTCCTGATTCCCCGGCGGAGTTTTTCCAACACGTCATCCATGTAGATCCGGGCTTCGTCGTCCTCGCTGCCGTCCTCGCCGAGACGGTCGATTTCCTGAGAGGTCACCACCAGCAGTTTCGCTGCGGAGAGTTCCTTTTTTTTCTTGGGTGTCAGGCGGATGATTTCTCCCAGCTTCAGCACTATGGTGCCTTCTCCGGTTTTTTCCTGAAGCCATGCCATGCGGGATGCGCGGTCGGTGATGCGTTTGCCGCCGATGCTGACCTGCATCTTGCCGCCGGATTTTTCCAAGGTCAGGCCGTTTTCAGCTCCGGGCATGAGCGATGCCATGCCCACCGGCGTGATGCTCGGGAGTTGCGAGAGAGCTGGCCGCATCTGGATGGAGAAATCTCCGGCTAGACCTTCCAGCAATTCAGCCGCCATTTCGTAGCGCAGCGCATCCACCAGCAGAAAAGCGGTTCTGCGGTTAGCCGCGAGCAAGGGTGCCACCGACTCCTTGAAAACCTGGGATTGGGGAGACGCCACACTGCTGGAGAAATCCGCCTCTTCCAGCGCCCGCGTCCAGGCTTCCGTCAGGAGATCGATAGCTGATAGATACTCGGTGCGGCACTTGGCCACCACCTTCTCCCAGTCCGGACCATGGCTTTCCTGCTCGAAGTCAAACCGAGCATAGCGGCTGTCCAGATGCCGAGCCAAGGTGTCCAGCCGCATCCACGGGGCGGCGTGGCTGGTGTAGGCGGAAATCAGTTCGTCCAGCAGCCACTTGCGTTTCTTCAGTGCCGTGGAAATTGCCTTCGCCTCCTGTTGCAGTGCCGCCGCCACTTCCACCAGCGACCACTGGAGCTGCAACCTCGGCATGCGGCGGTTCCAGAATGTCGGACGGCGCTGGGCCGCACGTTCCGCCGCCCGGGGTCCGTCACCCTTGAGCAGGGCATCCGCAGCTTCTGCGAGCAGGGGTTGATCGAGTGCGGAAAATGTTTCAAGCGTGGCAATCCGGTCGCATGGCAGTGGCAGCGTCGCGATTCCAGCGCTTTGCTCCAGTGCTTCTGCGGCGGTGGCGTAGGATTCCTGAAGATCCAGCCGGTTGCGCCATGTTTGGCACAGATGGTTCAGGGTATCGCGCTGCACGGATTTTTCCGGCAGCGACAAGGATGCCAGAATTCCAGTGCGGTGGGAGTCCGTGAGAGACAATGCGACTTCGCCTAGCAGGAGATGCCTCAACAGGGCTTCGCGAAGCACGGCGGTAGTTTTCAGCTTGCCGACTACCAAGCCGGTTTCCTCCTCGATCAGCGTTGCCAGTTCTTTGAGCGCGTTCTTTTCCGCCACCTTGGCATCCAGTTCGTCGCTAGATGCGAAACGGAGGATCACCTCCACCGGTGATGCTTGGCCGAAGATCAGTTTCAATGCGCCCGTCGCGGTGGAACCGGCGTCTTCCGCCATCTGCTCCACTTCTTCGAAGGTCAATAAGCCGTCTTCCACCTGCCGTGCCACATGTCCGGCTTTCTCCGGCGAGATCTTTGTAAACACCCGTTCGACCAGCCCAGACAGGCGTGTATTCCGCTCGGTGACTGGCGCGCCGGGTTCCACCACCACGCCCGCCGTTTCGGCTTCCACCAAGGCGAAATCACTCTCCGCCCGGTCCTTTGGCACATAGACCAGCAGCTTGGGCGGCACCTCTTGGTCCGCGACGGGCCGGCCTTCTTCGTCGATCCACTCAAGCCATGCTTCCAGTTCCTCCCGGAGCCGGAAGTAGCCGTCCACATACTTCAGGACCGTAACGCCATCCAATGCGAGCCCATCGACTGCCTGTTTGTAGGTGTGATCGGGGTCATACCACACCACGATCCCCCGCTCGTTGATCTGGCGCTGGAGAAGCTGGCTGAGGGCGTCGGTGAGTTTTGGCATCGGTGTCGGTGAAAATCGAAATTTTGTCGTTTTAGCGGAGCTCCGGGCAGCCGGAGGCTTCCGACCGGTCGCGCCGGGAAATCACGACATCGGGGAAAATGTCCTGATTATGTCCTGATTCGCCGCGTTTGGATGTCCCCGGCAGGCTGGAAGCCTCATAGTTGCAAGGATTGGCAACCGCTTGATTCGAGTTCCATGACCGGAAAAGTGTCCTGATTATGTCCTGATTCATGGTGTCCATTTCCGTTGGGTTCTCACGTAGTGGGCGCTGGGGCCTTTACCTTGGAGCCGGAGAAAGTCGGCGGACTCCAAATCCTTCAGGTCGCGGCGGGCCTGTCGGTCGGTCACCTCATGGGCAAATTTCTCCAGATATTCCCGGAGCCGGATCTCCTGACCCGGTTCCATCGTTCTGAGCAATTCCTCCTGTCGTGGGGTGAGGCGGGCGGCGGGCGCGTGCTGAGAACTGCGGTTGTAAAGGGTCAGCGTGATACCGTCCGGGTCGATCTTCCAAGTAGGAGACGGAATTCCGGCATCGCGGCAGGCTTCGATCATTTTCATGGTTCCGCGTCCGATCCGCTCCATCAGGTTTCGGATGTAGAGAAACTGGGCGATGTCCGGATTGGCCGGAAGTGATGGGTGATTTTGCCTCAGCTTTTCGTCACTCCATCCTGGTGGCAGCTTACCGGAGTTCCAAATCTCCAGCCGATCCGGATAAACCAGAAGAGTGGCTCCGCTGGAAAATGAGCTGTAGTCCCGGTGAGCAAGGGCGTTGACCAAGCCTTCGCGGACGGCGAACCGTGGATAGGAAGCGATATTCTTACGCTCGATCGATTCCGGTAGAAATATGGCCGCCTTGGATGAATTCCGATCCACGAATGCCACAGCACTCGCCAACACATTGGCCAGTGGGCCGTTCAAATCCGCCTCATCCAGATACTCGTCTCCACGCTTATCCGATTGGAAGGCGAATGCTCGCAGGCGGACTTGAGGGTTACGAATCGCCGGTTTGCTGCCGAAGCACACGTCGGCGGCATTGGTGAACATTCCTCGGTTGATCATCCCGAGGTCGCTTAGGATCGCCTCGGTGGACTGACTGTCCCGGAATTGAAACCGGCCTTCCGCCACTGCTGTATGGACGGTGGTTTGGATTTGTTCGTGATGCAGATCCTCGATCCCGAGTTCCGGTGAACCCCGCCTTTCCCAGCGTTCGGTTTCTGGTGTGCGCTCTTGGAAAATGCGCTGCAAGTCCTCGCCACTGGCTGCTACGGTGTTGGTGCCGCGCCGCAGGTAAACTTTGCCTCCCGTTACAAAAGGCGTGTCCCGGCCACCCGGTACCTCGATCAGAAGTACATCCACCCCTTCGTATTTTTCGGCAGCTACGGAAAACAATGCCTTCGGTGAAATGGCAGCCCTGATTTCTTGTTCGATTCTACCTGCGACATTCTTGGCGTCCTTAATTCGCACTGCTACTTCACCATGGTCATCCACACCGACGACCACTGTGCCGCCACCGCTGTTGAGCAGTGCCACCACATGGGGAATCAGTGCGGCGACATCGTCGCCGTATCGAACAAATTCCAAGCTCTTTGATTTCCCTTCTTTGATCTGGCGTTCCAGTGGTGTCATGGTTGGCCTCCCTTCTTTGTCACGGCTCTACGGACGGCCTTTGGATCTCCGAATTTGTCGTCCACAAACGCTTCAGCTTCCTGATAGCGCCGGAACTGGCTCACTGCGAAAAGATTGGCTTCAGGGGTCGATCCGAACTTCTGCACCCAGTTGCCCTCCCGGTCCTTGTAAACCTCCACGTCATCCCGTGTCGCCAGTTCATACATGTCGATGATTCGAAGGTCCTCAAACACGGCTGACCTTTTCAGCTTCAGGGCAGTGCGTTTCTTTGCGGTGCCAAAATCGAGTTTGTCCAGAAACGTCCGGGCAAATACCACATGGTCGTGGGCAAGGATCCAGCGTGGCTTCTTTTCGGCGATGGCCACGCGAAGTTCCTCGTGGACGATGGATTCATCTCCCGGCTTTTCTTTTCCGCTCCCGTAACGGGGCAGAATGATCCCGAGGAACAGATGGCAGTCCTGAACCGCCTTGCGGCAACTCTCCAACGCGGTCATGCCCGGATAGACCGGCATGGTTCCTTTGTGCGACATCCACACTTCATAATCGAGTGTGGAGAGGGAGGCATAGATACGATCCAGCAATTCCTCGTAACCATAAACGGCCGAGGAAACCATTAGGATCTGCTTCTCTTTTTTAGGGGCGGGCATGGCTGGGGGATTCTTTTACAGAAGGCTCTCAAGGTCTAACTTCATCTTACCGGCTTTCTTCGCTGCCTTCTTCGCCGCTTTTCTGGGTGGGGCTGCCGGGCAGAGATGCTCCACGCCGTGGGCGATGGCGAAGCTGCGGTTGCTGCGGCAGGCGTCGGTGACGCGGTCCGGCCAGTGGCGCATGGCTTGGTGCGCCCATTCGTATTTTTCGCCTTTCAGTTCCTCCCAGGCTTTTTTGGTATCCGTCCAGTTGGGGAAAAGATCGTGCAGGGGGGCGGCGTTGAGCAAGACGCCGTCGTCGATGCAGGACTGGTAGCCGGCGTCAATGTGCGCCTTGAGGCGGTTGGAGAATTCCCGGATGTCGTCGGATTGTTCGAGCAGCTTTTGCAGGTCCTTTTCCTTCGCCCGGTTGGTGGCGGCGGCGGGACGAAGGTCGGTGATCTTGCGTTCCAACAGATTCAATTGAACGTCCGCCAGTTCCTTGATCGCATGCAGCGTGTTGGGGCCGATTTTCTCGTGGAAGACCCAAACCGTGAAGGTCTTCTGCGGCGATTGGAAGGGCCAGTAAACCGGGCGCTTGCGGTAGAGTTGGTGGTGGTATCTCCAGAACGAGGCGGCGGGTTGGCCGGTGAAGCGATCCAGCCAGCCTCGTAGGGATTCCACCGGTTCACCTTCGGTGCCGGTGGCGTTGCGGATGGCATCGCGTGCTTCCGCTGCCCCGAGCATAAGTTCCAGACAGGCAAAGGCACGAGCCACGAGGTCTTGGGGATGCCCCGCCTCGCAGGGCATGATGCCGTCGGGGTCGATGAGCTTGCGGATGTTTTCTGCGGTAGCTTCGGGGAAATCGCCACAGCCCAACCCGCCGAGCTTTCCGATCTCAAAACGGCCTAGCACGGTGCCAAGCGCGTAGGAAATCCAGCTCTGTGCCCAATCTGACATGCTGATTTCACCGGCGGCTTCGGCGTCGTCCTCGTCGTCGCCGGATTCGGTGTCGGTCTCCGCGTCGTCGCCGGCGGAGACGGCTGGGCCGTTCAACTCCCGGTCGATGGCGGCGAGGTCTTCTTCACTCAGGCCATAGAGTCGGGAAACTTCGGCGTTTATCTCGACTTCGAGGATAGCAAGTTGTTCCTTTCGATCGGCGCGAGAGAAAATTGATTGGGGCGGCTGAATGAAATCGTAGGTTGCTTCTTTTTCACAACTGTTCTGTCTAGCTTTGATGGTCGCACTCTCGACCATGGTATTTAGGGCTTCACTTCCACTATCAGGGATTGGAAGGCGTGCTAAGTCTCCAGCCTGAACATGGACAGTCGGGTTCATTAATTTGAGTGCAAACCGCGCAAAACCGCTATTCAACATGCCAAGCACGAGAGGGAGGTCGTCTGGAAAAATTGACGGGCCTGAAGCGTCGAACAAAAAACCTCCGGGAGAAATTCTGGCGGCAAAACCTTTAGTCGATATGTCGGACCAAGTAATGCCGATCAAGAAGTAAAATGACCTACTGGGAAGCTTGTTTCCGCAGTTCTTCAGAATCTCGTAGTGTCTCTGGTCGAAAGCAATTACCCATTCTTGATTGCCATACCAAGATGTCGATGGGCCACCTTTCATATATGGGAACCATCGTTTACCGGTCGCGAATGCTTCCTCCTTTGATTGGCAATTACGCCCTACATTATTGACTCCGACTTCCCACCAAAACCGAGCAAACCTAAATCTATCACCCCCGTGCATTCCGGCTCTAGGAGTTGCAATGGTAGCCAGTTTCTGTGAGGTTGAGATCAACACACGAATCGGCGCGGCAACCCAATATGCCCAAGGCGATCTTGGCACTGTGTCCAAATCCTGTTGACGACATTGGAAGGACTGCGAATCGGCATCTCCCTTGCGGAGGGCAGTGTTGGCTGATTCGAAGGCGAGGCGTTTGGCGTCGGCGTCGCGTTCCTTAACGAGGCGAAAGTAGGTTCCCACCTGCCCCTCCCGCTTCGCCGCCTCCGGCTCCCGGCGCAGGACGAAGGCGGTCGTATTGACCTTTTCTCCGGTGATGTTAGGGAAAGCCCGCGGGCCAAGATGATTCATGGATTCAATCGCCACCGTCTTGCGGAGATCAACACGCATGTCCTCGTAGCTGCTGATAAACATGAAGGACTGCTGGGTGACCATCGCGACAAGGCCGAGCGGGTCGGCCAGTTCCACGCAGCGCATAATGAAGGCAGCGTAGAGATCCCCCTTGGAGGACTTGAACTCACCGTCGAGATACTTCGCCATCACCTCGGACATATTGCGCCGGCTCAAGTAGGGTGGATTGGTCGCCACGACATCGTAACGGCGTTCCACGAGCCGCAGGAAGCGCAGCCCCTTCGCTGCTTCAGAAGCGAACAGACCGCCGCCGCTGGCCTGCACAAAGTGGTCGAGATGGCTGCCGATCTGATCAGTGAGGATGCCGAAGAATTCTTCGACACCTTCCTGGGTATTGAACTGCTCGGGATCGAAGCCGGGGAGTTGCTCAAACAAGTTGGCCGATTGTTTTCGCTCCGCGTTGACGAGTTGCTCGATTTCAACCTCGATACGGAGCAGTGAACCCAGGTGGTCGGAATCCTTCAGGCGAAAGGCGAGGCGACGCAAGACACGCTCGTAGATCGGATGACTGAAGGGCGTCGCTGAGATAAAGTCGTCGAGGCGCCCTCCTGTGAGTTGTTCGATGTTGGCGCAGGCGAGGTTGGAGTCGGTGACTACTGCCTTGGGATTGAGCGTCCGAGCCTTGAGCATCAGCGCAAGAGCGGAGATTTGCACTGCGCGGGTGTCGATGTCGATGCCGTGAAGGTTGTGGGAGAGAATGAGTTCGGGAATTTCCTCCTCGGTGGAGGCAGAGGGAATCTCCGGCCAACCGGGCTTGCCGGCATTTTCCCGTTCCTCGCGATACATCCCAGCGAAGAGGTCGAAGGCGAGCAGACCGAAGTGCATGGAACCGCAACAGGGATCGAGGAAGGAGATGTCTTTGACAGGCTTGAGTGGACGCTCGGTGCCGGATTTCAGAGGAACGAGGTATTCGAGGGATGCCGCAAGACGGCTGCCCGGGTGCATTTCCGCCCAAATTCGACCAATCGAGTTTTGAACGAGGAACTGAACAATCCAACGCGGGGTAAATCGCTGAGTGGCAGCGCCGATCTCTTCAGCGAGCACTTTTTTACCCTTACTGAATTTTTCGAAGACGACGGCGTTTTCGTCCTCAATGAAGCCCTCGTAGATCCAACCGATGGTTTCCTCGTTCCCGGCCTTCCATGCATCGACGATGCCGGTGGCGCTCATCGACTCAGCAAGCACCTTGAGCACGGCGGGACGCGGGCAGAAGTGGCTGGAAAGCGTGGCAGGATCGAAGAGCACGGAGACTTCGGCGGCGAGTTGTTTGCACTGCCAGAGTAGGAACTCGCGGTAGGCGGCGTCCACTGGTCCTTCGCCGAGGGCATTGACCGGAGTGCTGGCTGGGATACTTGCCTCGCCCTTCACGTCGGTAAGCCAGTAGATAAAGGCGTTGGATTTATGGAGCTTGCCAAAGGTGGCCTTGATGATACCGCGCTCCTCCATGAGCCGTATGGCGACGGCACGGTTCAGCCAAGTGAAAGCGGTCTCACGCTTGAGCTTGGCGCGTGCCGCAGCTGCATCCAGCCCGGCCTCCTTTTCTTCTGCCACATGACGTTCCAGTCGCGCCCGCGTCTCCGCCGCCTCCGGCAACCCAAGCGCCGTGCCGACACCGAAAGAACCATCCGGCAGCCAGCCATAAAGTCCCTGCAACTGTTCCTCAGTCTCGCGCTCCAACAGCTTGCGGGAGTTAAGCGTAAAGGTTTGGATGGCGGAGATGAGTTCGGGGGTCATGGGATTTAGAGAAGTCGCTTTTTACTGATCAACTAAAGGCCGGTTGGACGGAGAACTGATAATTTTTGGCGACATTAAGTCGTATAGAGCACTTAGTTCCGGCGAATCTGATTCGGGTTCAGCGGTGAGTTCTGGCAGCATCGTCTTCTTGGCGAGCTGCTGCTCTTCTTTCTGAGAAATGATTTGCTCCAGTTGCCTCATTGCAGAGATGACTGACGCGGAGGCCGCCTGAACAAAGGATTTTGCGGTAGTGACCCGTGTATTCACCCAAGCATGTGTGATGGGTCTCAGCCCGTGAGGATCGAGGTTCTCTGACGGGGTTCCGTCCTTCGGACGATCGGCCCGGTGGGCGATGTCATTGCGCCGCTGAATCAGGTCGCTGAGTTGGCCTCGAATGGTCTTGGCATCAAGGCCCGTATGATCGGCCACATCCTTCCAGAAATCTCTAACGGTCAGAATCTTCATGACTTCGTCGATCTTGGTGGAGTCATAGAGCGTCCCCCGCTCGAAACGCTTCAGGATGATTTCGCGAAGCCGTTCATCGGGATCGTCGTAGTCCTCCAAGGATAGGTAGTCATCAAGGGTGATGGTGACCTCTTTCAAGGATTCATCCGCCTTGCGTCCACGGGCTTTGATGACGGTGAGTGCGTTCTCGCGCAACACATCCCAGATGAAAGATTCCAAGGCACTGCAACTAACGACAACTGCCTGCCGCAACATGAAGTCCAATCCTTGTGAGGTGGTAAGGCACGAAGGAACTGGAACGGAGCCTTGGACACCCATGACCGCCCGCGTGTTCTTGACATGGTGCAGGGCCGCTCCAGTCGGGAGGGAAAGCTCCGCACGAAGAGCCAGAGAAAACCCTTCGGCAGGCTGATATGCCGCCGCGCCAGCGAACAACTCCTCCAGGTGAAGCAGATGCTCCGCCACGGCGAAGTTTCGGATGGCGAGGTCCAGTGCTTGCATGGGCTACTCCAGAATGATGGTGGAACCCTGGGCCAGGGCTTTTTCCAGACGCTCACGAAGGGAAGTCACGAACGCATCCAGTTCTTCGGTGTTGGTGATGCGTCCCGGATAGAGCCGGGCAACGGCAACCCGTTCCGGTTTTTCCTCCGGTGGCGCTGCCAGTTTCATGACATTCCGTAAAACCTGTTTGGCGATGGCTTCCACCGCGTCGATGTCGCTCTGCAATTGGCCCAGCGAAGCCCCGGTGCGGCGGCAGGTCGTGGCATCAGCTGGCAGGTCGAGTTCCGGATCAGCCCGCTGCGTCAGAGGAGCAACCAGCACGGCCAATTGTTCCGGTTGGTCGATAAGCCGCTCGTCGAGCGTGAGCCAGTCCGGGTGTCCCTTCACTTCGTCCAGGGCCTCGGCGTAGGCCTTGCGGCGGCGTTCGAACTCGCTTGTGTAAAGAGCGTGGTATTCGGTGGCGATGGTTTCGGCGTCGAGCCGGATGGATTCGATTTCCTCCAGCGCGGTATCCGACTGGATGCGCTCCCCCAGGGATGCTGCGGATTTGATCAAGTCATCATCTGTCGTGCGGGACAAGATGTGTGGCCATTGTTCTGCCAGAATGCGTCTCGCTCTGGCGATGGTTTCGATGTTTGCGTCCGTCGCGAGTTTTTCGAGCTTTGCCGCATTCTGGCGGCCTGCCAGATAGGCTTTGCCATCCCCGGCCAGGGTCTTCACGCAATCGTCGGCGGGCATTTCAAGGATGCCCTGTGCCCATTGCATTTGCTCACGCACCGAGTCAGCACCGGGGAGTTTCAGGGCGGATAGCCGGGATTCCAACGGGATGAGTTTGGTGAGGTCTGCGCTGGCAACTCCCTTGAGTGCTTCGGCGATGGCTCCTTCCTCGATGTTCACGTCCTTGCCGGTGATTTCCTCATACATGCGGGCGGCATTTGCCAGCACCTTGAGATCAAGTGTTTCGCGTGGGGAGAATGAAGCGGCACGGAAGTCCGGATTCTTGGTGAAGGGCGGACGTGCCGCCGCCTCAACATAGTTCCGGTATTTCCGCCCTTGGTGGGTGACTTCTACCGCGCCGCCCCGGAATAGGATGGCGACGCCCAAGCGAATGGACTCCTGATCCCACGCATAGCCGAGACCCGAGAAGTGGGTGATGAGCATCTTGCCTGTGATGCGGTTGCCGTAAGAATGTTCGCGCTTTAGGTAATCGAGGATTTCCCGGCAGAGATCGGACCCAAGGTTGGGGACGAAGCGGTTGCTCTGTTTCACCACGAGGGCGCGGGCGGCGTTGTCATCGTAAAAGATAGCCGGAAGCCCTGCCAGGTTCGAGGAGTCGAGGAATTTTTCCGGTTCATTGCCGGCGAGGGCGAGGGTGCCGATTTCGATCTTGGGATAGAGGCCGGGCACCACTTGATTGAGCAACGCGTGAACCGCCGGAGTCAGGCTGGCTCCAAGAGCGGTGGCATCGTGTTGCACCCCGCCAAAGAACGCTGTGCCTCCCTCGATGGCAGAGAGCATCAAGGTGCGAAGGCGGCGGCGGATTTTGTCCCTCCGTGTTTTTTCATCAGCGAGGCAGGCGGATTCCTCCGTGGTGAGACGGTTCTGCGCCCCAAGCCGGTCGTGCTCGGAGACCATTTCATTGGAGCGGTGGAGTTCGGCGACGAGAGACCGGACTTCCTCATCAAATGTCGCTACCCAAAACAGTTCGTTCGGCGCAGTGGCACTGAGATCCCGGGTTTCCAGCAAGGCTGCCTTTTGTTCGTCCGCCGATGTGAGTGAGAGATTGAGCGGGATTTCCCCATCGGCATCCACGGTTTCGCCATCCACGCGCAAAGAGACGCGGAAGGGTCTCAGCTCTTTGTATTTGTAGGATCGGAGTTTCGGTTCGCTGAACAGATCCTTGATGAGATCACGGTGAATGCGGTTCCGGTCGTTGGGCCGGGGATCGATGGCGCTGCGGCGGGACTCCCAGTTTTTTTCCTGATTGGTGAGCAGCTTGTAGCCTTCGTCGGTTTGACGGACGAACTGGGCCTGTTCCAACACCTCCAGGGCGGCTTCCACGGCCTTGGTTAGCGGCTGGGCTTCGACGGATGGATGGAGCACCACTGCGAGGTTGTGCTTGGTGCGTGGCAGGTCTTTGACGGGTTCCAACAAGGCGATGGCCTTAATGACCTTCTGCGCCATCTCGTTGTTAGGAAACCGTGTGGCGACGGATTCCACTTCACGCGTCACTTCGGTGGGCAAGAGATTGCCCATATAGAGGAGTTCGTAGATGCGGTCGAGGGTAACGAAGGTTCCGACAGGTGCATCCGCGAGGCGGGTGCGGTCGTGAATCATCAACTGCTGCGCCTGCTTGATGATGGTGCGGTTGCTGCCCCCGACGTGGCGTTGTGCGCCGCGTTTCAGACGGAGCCCCGCGACGATGTCGATACTGAGATCCACCTGATAGGGAACATATGGATACAAGGAACAGAAGTTCTCCGCCTCGATGGTGATATTCCGGCTGGTGCGTTCCAGCGTGGTGCAACCCTTGATGCTGTCTTCCCGCTCGGTGAACAATTTTGAAAGCAGCTTGGTCGCCTCAGTTTTCTTTTTCAGGACGCGCTCGCTGGTAACTGCTGAAATGTCAGATTGCTTCAAGTCCACCGGCACGAGGAAACGTTCCTGAAGGCGGGCTAGTTCGATTTTCTTGGAGTCGAGAGCTGTCACGATTTCGTCGAGTTTCTCCTGAGAAGTAACAGCGATCCAAGCGGGGGAAACGGCTTGTTTGGCTTCGGTGCGGTTTCTGCCCTCCACGCCGAAGGCCTGGATGACGGCCTGAAGATCGAGCATCTTTTCCACGCTGCGGGAAACGTATTGTCCGACTTCGTCGATGATGAAGATGATTGCCTTGCCGGGATGTCGGCGGGCCATGATGTCAAAGGCCCGCTCCGCAAGTTTGTTAGCAGAAATATCGGCCTTGCCTTTGCTGGCCTTCGCGTAGGAATCCGCAGATGGATAGGTAACAGGATCAAGCTGAGAGAGAACGGCACCTGCTTCATTGGCCGCCAGACCACGGCGGCGGCGTTCGCTCCATGGCTTGCCGTGCAGCTCCTGAAACTTGGTTTCAAACAGGGCGAGCTTGTCATCGCCTTCCAAGGTGAATTCCAACTCCGCCAAGTCCAGGTCCTCCGCGTAGCCGAGCTTTCTCAACAGCGCCTGATACATGATCTCGGTGAGCCGTTCATTGCCAACTCTAACACCCCGGTCCATGGACACGTCGAAGATGACGGACTCAAATGGGATTCTGGTATTGATCGAGTCCAGCAGCGCGGAGATTTTTTCGTCCGCGACAACCCTCTTGAACAGCGCGGCGGCGGTGGTGTCCCCGACCTGGGTATTTGCCACAGTGTATCCAAGAATCTTGGCGAACGAGGATTTACCGGAACCGAAGAAGCCCGAAATCCAGATACCGATTCCTTCCCGTGGATTGGTCGCTCCCTTGGCGATTTCTCCATAGACTTCGGCGAACTGCCTACGGATCGAATCCGTGGCCACATACTCCTCCAATTCCGTTCTTACGGCGTTTTCGTTGCCTTGATCGACCTTGATGACCTCCTCAATGGTCCGGTCGATGCGATTTTCAAAAAGCTCTGCGATGGTTTTCATCAATTGGTTCCGTAGATTTTAACGCGGTAGTTGTATGCCCCAAGACCCTCGCCGCCGGGCAGGTCGTAGAAACGAAGGTCAGTCCCGACTGCGGCGGAACCGGGATAACAAAGAATCGTAGGGATCGTTAGATCCAATTTGTGAAGTTCATCCAGCAGGGTGGAGCTTCTGTAGATGTGGGGAGCCAGCCCTCCGGTGCGGACAAGAAACAGCACATCGGGCTTGGGAGAGAATTCTTCGAGCCGATTCATGATCTGCTCGGCCAATCCAAGTGGTTCTCCGGGTATCAATCGGCCTTTGATGTCGTCTTGGGCTGCTAAGACTCCATTGTCCTGGAGTTCCGTTTGGTAAAGATAATCCACTCCGTCTGTTTCCCTGACGGCATTCCAGACGAGCCGTGAGACGGAAATAAATACGGCGTGCCGATGATGTTGTTGTTCCAGCGAATGGGCGAAGAGACGCAAGAGGCGGCGTGCCCGGAATTCTTCCGAGGGAGCGAAGCGCAAAATAGCGAAAGGAATCCCGCTTTGGGCCGCAATGCTGCCGCGGTCTCCGGTAAGATCCCGCTCCAAGGATTTCAGGGCTTCATCGAGAGAGGACGCGTCGGACATAATCAGCAAAAGTGGTGGCGGGAAATTCAAGGCGGGTGACTCCTCCGGCGACTTGATAATGAAGCCAACCATGTTGATGGGCTTCCAGCAAGAGTCGCTCCACGATGGAGGGGGAGAGCAAAAACAATCTCCAGTCAGGATGCTCCGCCAGATTCTGACTGTCCTTCAGGACCACACGGAGGCAAAAGGCAATCAGGCAGAAACTTTCAAGGGGCAGATCGGCAACTGCGATGGATTTCTTTGACGAGCCTGTCAGAACCCCGAAATCACGGAGGGCCGCCAGCATCGCCCGGGCGACCTTGATATTCACGATATCCGACCACGCCTTGCCGTCCACAGCGCAGGTTTTCTTGATCCAAAGTGCGAGATCCGGCGATCCCACGGTCCGCACGCCGGCCCGAGAAAGCTGGTAGAGTTCCTCCGTGGCGAACCGGTAAAGGAGAGGTTCCGCCCGTGCAGTGACCCAGTAGTAGAACGGTTTGACGATCTCAACGGAAGGGAGTGCGGCCTCAAGTCTGGCGCAGAGCGTCCACGCGTCCTTCGGCGATCCGTCGATGAACCGGGGCATGAAAGTTCGGGAATAAGTGTCGTTCGCCCGGGCTTGGGTAGCCTTCGGCAGCAAATCCTTGACGAAACGCCCCGGAGCGGTCCCTGGCTGGAAATCCTCCCAGTGGCAGACAAGCTGACGCATGTCGCCCAGCAAGGCTCCTCCTTTTTGGATTCGAGAGGTCAGTTCTGGAGGAGTAGGAGGCACTGGCAAAAAAAAATCTCTAAAATCAGTGAGTGGGAAACATTGTTGCTAAGCGATTTGCCGATCTCTGTGAAAAGGCGGCAGCCGGGACATTCCAGCGTCTCCGGGCCAGAGTGAAAAGGCCATTTCCATGGCCGCCGTATGTTCACCAAAAACCTTCACATGGTCGATCTCATGGGTGTGCGCTGCCCTCGGTTTGCCATCAACCACTTGTTTCACCTCGAAGTTGTGCTTGCCCCAACCGGCTGCGGAAAGAGAGCGCCGCAATCGCTGCGTAACCTGCGCTTCACCTCCGCCACTGCCTACCACTTCAGCCATGGGAAGCGAAGTGGTCAGTAAAATGGTTTCCAACTCGTCCAACGCCCCGTCCAAATCATAGATGAGAATTGCCTCAGCGTGATGTAAGATCATGACGATCCAACCATTCTCAATCAATCTTTCAAGCACGGAAGATTTTGGATGGCGGATTTTTCCTCCTAAGGAATAGTTTGGGGCGGCGGGGCGGACTCCCTAGAGTTGCGTCGACAAAAACAAACATGCCCGAAGAAATCCGCCACCTCCGCACGAAGCGCCACAAGCCCACCAATTCACAAACTCTCTCCAAACTGCCAGCCCTCGCGCGCGGACTCCTTGATGAAGGCGTCCAGCTCCGGGTGGTTGGTGATGCGGGCGGCTTTGGCGTCCCACTCGATGCGGGTGTTGAAGCGTTGGGCGAGCACTCCTAACAGGATGATCTCGGTGAGTTTCGCGGAGTAGGTGAAGTTTGATCCGGGTTCCGGGCCCTCGGCCTTGATGG
>JANMLQ010000070.1:0-28410 GCA_031372635.1 Akkermansiaceae bacterium
AATCCGCGCCGCAGCATCTATCGCCGCTTGTTACACGAAATCCAAGATCCCTACGCGCTCTATCTCGCCCTGATACTCCACGATACAGGCCGCGCCGAAAACGTGCGCGAGCACACCGATGGCTCGGCAATGCTGGCCGCAAGACTCTGCACCCGCCTGCAAATCCAAGGTGCGCGACGCACGCTCATCATGTTCCTCGTGGACAATCACCTCACCTTCTGGCGCACCGCCACCACCCGCAATCTCGATGATCCCGAGGTGATTGCGGAGTTTGCTTCTATCGTTAAAAACAGCTCAAACCTTGATGCGTTGATGCTGTTCACCTTCGTCGATTCCAGCGGCACCGCACCGGATGCATGGAGCGGCTGGAAGGAAAGCCTGATGCTCCAGCTCCATAGCGCCACTCGCAACTTCCTGCTCAATGGACGTGAAAAATACGCCAAGAAACTCGATGCAGACCGCCTTGCCCTGCGCGACCAGGTCATCGGAATGATGCGCGAGGACTATCACACGGACGCGAACAAACACTTCGAGCGGATGCCCGCATCCGCATTCCATTTCCGCCAGGCCGAGCACATCGTCACCCAGGTGCGCACGGTCCGCCATTTTCTCCAACGCGAAGCCGAGAGCGGCGATCCCTTCGCATCCTGCATCAAGTGGATCGACCACACCGACAAGGGCTACACCGAACTCGTACTAGCCACCCGTGATAAACCGCTGCTCTTGGAAAAAATTTGCTGCGCACTCGCTTCCGAGCAAATCAACATCCTCTCCGCCGATCTCTTCACACGGCGCGACGGCATCGTGGTGAACATCTTCCGCGTCTGCACCACGAACTTCGAGCCGGCAACTGACGCCGCCACCCGCAAGCGTTTTCTAACAATCTTCGAAGACATCCTCGCCGCCGAGGAATACGAGCCGGAACGCTACCTGCGCAGGCGAGTCAACTTCCTCAAACCCCGCACCGATCACGACATCCCGGTGCCCGTGCAAGCCTACGTTTCTAACGAACTGCACCCGACATGCACCACCGTGGAACTCCAAGCGCTGGACCGCATCGGCCTGCTGCATGATTTATTCCAAACCATCAATCACTACGGACTCAATACCGCGCACGCGCGCATCTGCACTGAAAAAGGCGTGGCGATGGACACACTCTACATCACTACCGCCGAGGGCGGCAAGGTTCTCGATCAAGTGATCCTCAAGCAACTCGAAGAGCGCTTCTCATCGCTCATCACCCGCCCAGACACGCAGGAGTGAGAGCGAAATTTCACACACAACCGAAGATCAAACCATGACACGCGAAACCTTGGCCGGGGTGCTCGATGAGATCGCCATGCTGTTGGAAATGAAGGATGAAAACCCCTTCAAGGTGCGAGCCTATCGGCAGGGCGCGGAGACCGTGCGCAACTTCGATGGAGACATCGTGCTACTTGCTACGAACAATGAACTCAAGGGCATCAAGGGCATCGGTGAGGCACTGCGAGATAAGTTGCATGAACTCGCCAGCACTGGTCGCCTTGCGTTTCATGAAAACCTGCGCGCTACATTCCCGGCAGGGTTATTTGATCTATTCGAGTTGCAGGGCCTTGGCCCGAAGAAGGTGAAGGCGCTGCATGAAATCCTCGGCATCGGCTCCATCGCGGAACTCAAGACCGCCTGCGACGATGGCCGCGTGGCGGCGCTCCCCGGCTTCGGCGCGAAGACGCAGGTGAAGATCCTCGAAGCCATTGCCCTGCGCGAAACCTTCGCCGATACATTCCTGTTAGGAGAAGTATCGCCACTAGTAGCAGACATACTCGAAACGCTGCGCCTGCATCCAGAAATTTCCCGCGTCGCCGTGGCGGGTTCGTTCCGCCGTGCGAAGGAAACCGTGCATGACCTCGATTTCCTCGTCGCCACCAAGGAAGCAGCACTCGTTTGCGAAGACTTCACCACCTTGCCGGAAGTGGAGTCCGTAATCGCCTGTGGTGACACCAAAGCCTCCGTGCGCCTGAAGAACGGCATCCAATGCGACCTGCGCGCGGTTTCTAACATCCAGTTCCCCTTCGCACTCCAGTACTTCACCGGCTCCAAGGAACACAACGTAGCGCTGCGTTCGCTCGCTCTGAAAAAAGGTCTCTCTCTCAATGAATACGGCTTCACACCCACGGATGGTAGCGAAGCCACGGTTCCCGATGATCTGCATGAGGAACGAGACATCTATCGGTTTCTTGGTCTCCAGTTCATCGAGCCAGAGCTGCGCGAGAACCGTGGTGAGATCGAAGCCGCAGCGGACGTAGCACTTCCCCGTCTCGTCGAACTCGGCCATCTGCGCGGTACATTTCACAATCACACCACTGCTTCGGACGGCATCCATACGTTGGAGGAAATGGCGGATGAGGCGATGGAACTCGGCCTGCAATACCTCGGCATCGCGGATCACTCGAAGTCGATGGTCATCGCGAACGGACTCGACGAACAACGGCTGTTAGACCAGATCGAAACGATCCGTGCTCTCAACGCCACGTTTCCCGGCTTCCGCATCTACGCAGGTTCCGAGGTGGACATCATGAAGGACGGCACGCTGGATTACGACGACGCCACACTCGCCCAGCTTGATTACTGCGTGGCATCCGTGCACAGCCATTTCAACCTGCCAGAGGACGAGATGACCCGCCGGATCTGCCGTGCGATGGAAAACGAAAACGTCACCATGCTCGGTCATCTCACCGGACGTCTGCTGCTCAAGCGCGAGGGTTACGCCGTCAACCACGCCGCCATCATCGACTGCGCTGCCGAAACCCGCACCATCATCGAACTCAACTGCAATCCGCAGCGCCTCGACATGGACTGGCGCTGGTGGAAACGTGCGCGCGACAAGGGCGTGCTCTGCTCGATCAATCCGGACGCTCATTCGACCATGGGCCTGCATTTCCTCGGCATCGGAGCACGTCTTGCCCGCAAGGGATGGTTACAAAAGCAGGATGTCTTCAACACCCGTCCCGTCGAAGATGTTGACGCTTTCCTGAAAGCTCCGAAATCAAAACGATGAACCAGATAATCCCAGGTCTGGTATGCGGCCTAGCATCAAAATTTGTGGATCTTGGCAGATACTCGCCGCAGCGGACGGCCCGTGGAAATTCATTCCTAACAAGCGCAATCCTCCGGCAGCGCGTGGACAACACTACAACCTTAGCGATGACCTCTTGGAAACCCGCAAAGCCGGGAGGAGCCGTTGACCGTCTATCAGGAGTTCAAGCTTGTCTTCAATAATTACGCTTGAACTCCTAAGTTACAGTTCCGTGAGGCGGAATCTGCGCCTCGTCAAGCGAACCTTCATCAGGGCTGACGCATCAAAAAAGCCTGGAACTACCGCAAAGCTGCAAAGGGACTCAGAGAAGACGGTGTAAGCTTAATGTCGGTTTTTCTCAGATGATCTTCTGATTTCATGTCTGCATTTTCAAAATCCTTTGCGGCCCTTTGCGACCTCTGCGGCTTTGCGGATCAAATTTCCATTTTTAGATGCGTCGGCACTGGACTCTTCATATGCCGGAAAACAATTCTGAAACCTGAAATCCGTTGTCGATACGGAGTCCGGCGGCTAGTCCATAGGATTTATGAAAACACATTTCTTACCCATCGCCGGATTCTGCCTTGCCCTCACGGGAACCGGGCTTGCGCAGAAAATCATCCCGAATCATGCCATCGCCAATCTCGTTCTCGGGCAGACGGATTTTGTCTCCGAGAATGATCCGGGCGTCGAATCCTCAATCAGCCTTGATCGACCGGAAGGAGTCGTCGTCGATCCCGTCACAGGAAAGATTTTTGTGAGCGATTACGACAATGTGAGCGCCAAACCCAATGGGGCCAGAGCCGACGGCGTTCTCTGCCAGCCGAATTTCATCACCAACACCGTGACTCTTAGTGCCAGAGGATCGTTGTGTGGTCCCATTATTACACCATTCGTGGATGGAGCGGGTGCACTGTGGATTGCGGACACGGATCACAACCGCGTCCTGCGCTTCCCGCCGGACACCACGCTGCCGCTGCTCACCGGCACCACCAGTTGGGAATTCAAAGCCTCGCTTGCGAAAGGTGCCAACACCATCACCCTCTTCGTCACCGATACCGTCGGCAAAGTCAGCAGCAGGACGATCAAGATCAAGCGCGTGACTCCCAAGTCCGCACCGCAGCTATTGGTTTCCGAAAACTGATCGCCGCCTCATTTCTCAAAGCCCTTCGCAGCCACCCTGCGGAGGGCTTTTCCGTCGGCGGGCCGAGTGCTTGGGATGGCCTGCTTTCGCGGATTTCCTGAAACGAAAAAATCCTTCGGAAATCCATGGATTTCCCGGTTGACACCCCGAAACCCGCTCCCTAGTTTGCGTCCCCTTCCGCGCACCCCCTGTGTCCGGAGCATTTTCCATACAAGCACATGAAGACGTTTTCCGCCAAGCCTCACGAAGTCGAGCGCAAGTGGTATGTGATCGACGCCAAGGGCAAGGTCCTCGGCCAAGTCGCCGTGGAGGCTGCCCGCCTCCTGCGCGGCAAGCACAAACCGACATTCACCACCCACGTTGACACCGGCGATTTCGTCGTAGTCATCAATGCCGATCAAGTCGTGCTCACCGGAGCCAAGGAGAACGCCAAGATTTACTCACGTTTCTCCGGCTACGTCGGCGGTAAGAAGGTGGAAACGCCGCGTATCGTTCGCGAGCGCCGCCCGATCCTGCTCGTGGAGCGCGCCGTCTATGGCATGTTGCCCCACACCCGCCTCGGCAAGGCACAATACACCAAGCTCAAAGTCTATGCCGGTGCCGAACACCCGCACGAAGCCCAACAGCCCGTCGCCTACGCCGTCCGCTAAACCTCAAATTTTTTCCCAAAAATGACCGCCACCACTACCAAGAGCGCCACCGGCCGCCGCAAAACCGCTGTCGCCCGCGTCTGGATGACCGAAGGCACCGGCCAGATCACCATCAACGAACGCAGCTTCGAGGAATACCTTCCGACCATCGAGCTTCAGAATGCCATCCTCGCACCATTCCAAGCAGCATCGCTGATGAACAAGTTCGATCTCAAAGTCGTCGTCAGAGGCGGCGGCACCCACGCCCAAGCCGTGGCCATCCGCCACGCGATCTCGCGCTCACTCACACAAGTGGATCCTGAGAACCGCAAGATCATCAAGCCACTCGGCTTCCTGACCCGCGATCCGCGCATGAAGGAACGCAAGAAGTCCGGCCAACCCGGTGCCCGCAAGCGCTTCCAGTTCTCCAAGCGTTAATCCGCGTGGCGGCGATCACCAGTCGCCGCATCATTATCACAAAAAACCGCATCCCTCACCGGATGCGGTTTTTTTATTGGCTGCGGAATTGTCGGCATATTTTTTGATCCCGGCAGGCATCGCAGCCAGTAGCCCCAAGGCGAAGAGCGACAGCGATAGGTGCTTGCGACGTCTCGCTGCAATGTGTCTTTGCGGCGAGACGCAGTAACCACGATCCACGCCCTCCGGGATAAAGACCTAGCACTTTCTTATCCTCCATTCCTTACGGCATTGGAGTTCTTTCTGAGTTCCGTTCACCCGCCCTATTCTGCGGGTTCCATCAGCGAACTTGCGAGGCGTTCCTTGATGCGGACGATCCATTCGCGCGACGCACCGGCGGCATCCGCAGCGGCCATGCGGCGGAGTTCATCGAGTGTTCTTTGATCGATGAGTTTCTGTTCGTCTATGGATCGTGGCGATTCACTGCCCGTGATGAGCCAGTTTCCATGAAGCTGGTTTCCGTTTGGAAAAAGCGCCGAGAAATACTCCAATTCCTGCGGGCCGTGATCGCTTGCGGTCAGATAGCGGCTGAAAATTTCGCGCTGCGCAGGATCGGTTATGTCGAGACGGGACAGCAGCGAAGGGCGTTGATCTGTTGAGAGACCGCTGAGTGATGGATCCGCATGGAAGGCAACGACGAGCAGCGAAGGATCGCGCAGCACCATGCGATCCATGGCGATAAATGCGGCGCGGGAAAAAGCGGACTCCGCGTCTTGGTTCGCATGCATCAGAGCGTTGAAGGCGCTGGCGTCGGAAATCTCCACTGCGGCATCAAGGGCTTCGAGGAATCCGGCGGATGGTTGGGCGAGCCAGTCCTTGGTCGCGAGCATTTCGTTGAAACGGCGTGACAGCTCTTGTTTCAAATCGCCATCCAGATCGTTCCACGCGAGGTTGCGCAGAGCCACGGCGTATTCGTCCGGCGAGGATTTGCGATCCATGATCTCGCGCGATGCAGTTAGAGCAGTCTCGGGATCGAGAGAGCCAAGAAGATCGAGCAAGGCGGATCTGAGCGTGGGTGAAGATTCGAGTGTGCCATCAGGACCAATCACCAGCGGCAATCTAGTCTGAGTATCCTTTCGTGTTAGCAGGAACGCGCGGATGGCGGCGGCAGCCTGCTCGTTGGCGGCACTGCGGATTTCCTCACGAAGATCAGCGAGGATGGATGCGGATTCATCCGCTCCTTTGGAATTTTGGAATGCTTCGAGAGAGCGTTCCATGAGTCGGTTGATTTGCGGATCGGGCGTGACAGCGGACGCAGGATATGTGTTCCCCCTGCCCTGCCTGACGGCGCGGGTTTTACTAACAGCCGCTTCGTGTCCTGGCTGCTTGCGGTTTGGCAGGAAATACCAGATCAGCGCGGCGATGATCGCGAGCGTGAGCCACGGGAGAACGCGCCGGATGGAGTGCATCTCAGAGTGCGCTGATCGTGATGGAGGCGCTCTTGAAGGTGGCGCGCGCACCGGAGATGGCGTCGCGGACGCGCAGTTCCCAACGTCCATTTGGAGAAATACCACTGTATGTGCTGCTGAGGTCTTTGCCGGTGATGGTGAGGTTTTCGGATGTGCCACCATCAGCGCGAGTGATCCAACGGATTTTTCCACTTGGGGATTTCATAAAGACATCCAGATCGCCGCGATACTTCGTGGTAATGGAAACGCTGAGCCTCAATTTGGATACGGTGCCGGTGAAGCCTGATACGTCGATGGGAATGACGGAGTAAGATCTCGTTCCATCCGGCAGCTTGAAGCCGTTGCCATTGGTGAATGTGAGCGACTTGTCCTTCAGACCGAGCGCGTAACTTGCAAGCGTGTCGGTGGAAAGATCCAGCGCCACGACACCGGCGGAGCGTCTGGTTCCGGAAACGAGGATGCCCGCTAACAGATCCTGGCCGGTGCTGGTGTTGCGGACAAAGATCGGACCGCCACTGTTGCCGGGGCCGGTCGAAACATCGTCGAACTCGTGAAAGCCATTGCGGACGCGGAAGGCTTCGTAGTTGAACCAGCCCGTGGAGTGTTGATAGCTGTGCCCCGAGTCACCAGTGAAGTCGATGTCGCTCGGGTAGCCGACGATGCGCTTCGGCGCGGACGAACGCAGAACCGGGCCGGCCTTGGGCCACCAGCCGACTGCAGTGCCGAAGGAGGCGTTTCCATAGAGCACGGTGAAGTCAGAGGCGAAGGCCACCTCGGAATCGGAGCCGTAGGATTTCACGCCGGAGGAATAGCTGGTGAAATAGTGCAGACCTCTCGGCGAGACGCTATTGGCATCATCCGGGAAACCATTGCTGTGGATGGCGCGGTAAAAATTGTAGTCCGTGGCCCATTGGCCGCCTTCATAAAACAGGTGTGCGCAAGAGTAGAGCAGCTTCGGATCACGCGCGACCACTGCGCTGCCTCGATACCAATCCCCTGCGACATAACTCTCCATCAGTCCGGTGGAATCACTGACGAATTCCGGGACGGAGTAATAGACTTTTCCGGCGATGGCATTGACAGGGAACGCGGCGATGAGCGCGGCAAACAGCGGGATTGGGAAACTACGTTTCATGTGGGTTGGGAGATCCTTTAGGCTTTGAGTATTCATCCTGCAAAGAGAATCATCAATGATCCATCTCCAGCCGGTATCGCGGCAGTGTGGGATCCACTTCGCGACTCCATGCATCAATCCCACCCAGCAGGCCGAAGGTTTGCTTCAGTCCATGACCACGGAACCATGCGACTTGGTCGAGCACGTGCTGACCGCTGTGATCGTAGAGCAGGATGGCGGCTTCCGGGTTTCCTGCGAAGATTTGCTGCTGAAGATCCTGAGTGAAAAACTCCGATCCCGGAATCGCTACCGCCTCGTGTTCCTCGCGAGTGCGGATGTCGATCACGCGCAGTTCGCCGAGTTTTTCCTGCGCCTCGGCCGGAGACATCAGCATCGCGGAATCGTGGGCGTGACTGGCGAGAAGGTGAGCCAGCACTTCATCGACAGGGATGTCCGAGCGTCCGCAAAGCTGGGCGAGAGTTTCCTCGTTGGAAAACGCGCAGCTCTGGCAGCCGCCGAGGTGGTAGCCTGCGAAAAGCGCACGTTTCGCACCCGGAAGTGCTTCGAGAATGGCCGCCATCGGCGTGGCGGCGGTGATTTCATGCGGCTGCATGGCAGGATGATAGCCGCGCGACTCGTGTTGGCACGCAGGGATTTTAGGCTGTTTCCAAAGCCGCGACCGTGGATAAGCTCCGGCCATGCCCAGCGAGCGCGAGCCTGACGAGGTCAAAATTTACTTTCTGCCGAACTTGATGACGGCCTGCAATCTGGCGTGCGGATTTTTCGCAGTGCTGATGATTTTCAAGGGCCTCATCGAGGTCCAGAAGATGACCGGTGAGGTGACGCTCTCGGCCAAGGAATACTACGAGATTACCCATCGCTACTACGAGTATGCGATCCTGCTGATCTTCGGCTCATGTTTGTTCGATCTGCTAGACGGCCGGCTGGCGCGCATGGGCGGCCAAGACTCGCCATTCGGGCGTGAGTTCGATTCTCTGGCGGACATCATTTCCTTCGGCATGGCTCCAGCGATGTTGCTCTCCCGTGCGGTGCTTTTCCCGCTGCCAAACAACATCGGCTGGGCGATCGCGCTCATCTATCTAATTTGCGGCGCGATGCGGCTTGCGAAGTTCAACTGCCTTGCGCTGCTACCGAAAAAAGCCGGCGCTTCCTCGGATTTTCGCGGACTGCCGATCCCGATGGCCGCAGGGTTCATCGCATCCCTCACCTTCCTGCTGATCGATCTCTATCAGAACGATCACGAGTTGAAGTATTGGAAATACGTTCTGGCGGGAGCGATGCTTGGGTTATCGCTGCTAATGATCAGTAACATCCGCTACCCGAGCTTCAAGAAGGTGGGACTCAAGACGCGCGGCACGCTCGGCGCGATCATCGTCGCGGTGCTGGTCATTTATTTCACCGTGCAGTTCCGCTACAAGATGCCGGTGGTGCTTTTCAGCATTTACCTGCTCTATGGCATGATCCGCCCGTTGATCTCGCAGCGTATGAGGAAGGAGATCGAGGTGGAGAGCGATGACGAATTACCCGCCTCGGCAGATGCGGAAAACGAGAGTTCTGAGCGATGAAACGTCCACGTTGGGTTGTAGTAATGCTCGTCATCCTGCCGCTGTGGCTGGTGGTTTCAGGCGTAGCCGCGCTGTTCTATTTCAAACATCGTGACAAGAAGCAGGCGCAGGTGGAGCAGGATCGTTTCACGAAGACGATATCGGAAGTTTCTCTAACGGATGATTTGAAGAAGCTGGTGGAGATCGTTGGCGAGCGCAACGGAGCGTCCGAATCCGCAAAGAAAAATCTCAGCCGCGCCGCGGCGATGATCGAAGGTGCGCTCGGCCCATCCAACACCGGCTACGCGATACACAAGGAACAAGGGCCGTCAGACTGGCCGCTGATCCGAGTGCTTGTCAGAGGAAAGAAGGAAAGCGCACCCGCGCTCTGGGTAGTCACGTCTTACGACAGCCGCCCGGCTTCAGTGGGAGTCGAAGCGAACGCCACCGGATTCGCCGCCACTCTCGCGGCAGCACAGGCCTTGGCGGGCGATCAACCCGATGCGGGCATCCATTTCGTTTTCCTCCCCCATGTGAACGATCCCGAATCCCCGATTCTGGAAACCGCAGCCAAGCTCAAAAACATGGCCATGAACGCCAGCGCCATCCTCTGCGTGGAAGCGATGGGCGGCGGCGAAGAACTCTGGCTCAGCTCGCGCGACACGGATGCGGCACCGTTATCAAAAATCCAGGGACTCGGCTCTGTCCGCGGCGCGGATGTCATCTGTCTGGGCGACGATACGGATCTATCCAGCATGTTGTTTGAAATGGGCCTGCCCGCTGTGAGAGTCGCCACCCGCCCGCTGGTCAGCGCGGACGAAGCGGATTCGCAACTGCCATCGCCCGCCATCACTACCGCTTCCGCCGGACGTCTGGTGGAGCTGATCCGCCGCTGCGCAGGATTACGATAATTCCCGGTTGCGATTTTCTCGCGCTAATCGAAACTGCGTTTCCCTTCACGAGATTCATGCGCCCTTCCGACCTCGATCCCGCCTTCATTTCCCACGCCCCCGGCTATTGGCCGCAGGAAGCGTCTGACCAGTGGAACGATCACAAATGGCAGCTCCGCAACCGCGTCGATTCGCTCACCGAGCTGGAATCCAAACTGCACCTGACCGACGTCGAACGCGCAGGTGTCCTGCTTGCGGGAACCAAGCTCGCGATGTCGATCACCCCGCACTTTTTCAATCTGATCGACCGCGATGACCCGAACTGTCCGATCCGCAGGCAAGTCATCCCACGCATCGAAGAAGGCTGGAACGCGCCGGAGGAACTGGCCGATCCTTGCGGCGAGGATAGCCACATGCCCGTGCCTGGGCTGGTCCACCGCTACCCGGATCGCGTGTTATTTCTCGTGACCGATCGTTGCGCGTCTTACTGCCGCTATTGCACCCGTTCACGCGTCGTTTCCGGAGTCGGCGAGCAGCATTTGGAAACGCAGTGGGAGATGGCCTTTAAGTATCTCGAAAAACATACCGAAGTCCGAGACGTGCTGCTTTCCGGCGGCGATCCGTTGCTTTTCTCCGATGACCGGCTCGACAAAATCCTCACCCGCCTGCGTGCCATCCCGCACATCCAGTTCATCCGCATCGGTTCGCGCATCCCGATTTTCCTGCCCCAGCGCATCACGCCGGAACTTTGCGCGATGTTGAAAAAACATCACCCGCTTTTCATTTCCATCCACTCCAACCACCCGCGCGAACTCACCACCGAAGTGCGCGACGCCCTCGGCCGCCTCGCCGATGCCGGCATCCCGCTCGGCAATCAAAGCGTCCTCCTGCGCGGCGTGAACGACTCCGTAGAAATCCAAAAAGCCCTCGTTCACAAGCTCCTCATGTGTCGCGTCAGACCGTACTACCTCTACCAGTGCGACCTCATCAACGGCTCATCCCACCTCCGCACCTCCGTCGCAGAAGGCGTCTCGATCATCGAAGGCCTGCGCGGCCACACCACCGGCTACGCCATCCCGCAATTCGTCATCGACGGCCCCGGCGGCGGCGGAAAAATCCCGATCAACCCCAACTACGTCGTGGATACCACTCCGGGTCGTGTCACGTTGCGGAACTACGAAGGCCAGATCTTCGAGTATCCGGACCCCACGCCCATCCCTTCGGCAGAGCGCGAACGCCTCAAGCAGCAGGCTTTTTCCCCTTGCGAGGGATAAGCCGCTTGCCCTCACGGTCCCGCGCCTTAGCATCCGGCGCTTCCCAAAGCCACGCCGCTGATGAACCGCATTTTCGTTGAAAAAAAGCCCGCCCATATTTCCGAGGCACGCCATCTCCTCCATGACCTCCGCGAATCACTCGGACTGCCGGAGTTGAAAAACGTCCGCTTCATCCAGCGCTACGACATCGAAGGGCTCAGCGATGCGGAGTTTCAACAAGCCGCCGCCAGCATCCTCTCGGAGCCGCAGGTGGATGATATTTTCCACGATCTCACAATCGGCGAAAACCAACACGCCTTCGCCGTGGAATACCTGCCCGGCCAGTTTGACCAACGCGCCGACTCCGCCGCCCAATGCGTGCAAATCCTCACCGGCAAAGACCGCCCTGCCGTTTTCTCCGCCAAAGTCATCATCCTCGAAGGCACCCTCACCGCCGATGAAACCATCGCCATCAAGAGCTACGTCATCAACGCCGTCGATTCGCACGAAGTCCCCGTGGCGGCGGTTTGCAACCGCCAAGCCCCGCACACACCAAATGATGTCCGCATCCTAGAAAACTTCACTCAACAGGCACCCTCCACCCTCCGCGCCGAGCACAGCCTCGCCATGTCCGCCGAAGACATCGCCTTCTGCCAAACCTACTTCCGCGACGAGGAAAAGCGCGATCCCAGCATCACCGAACTCAAGATGCTCGACACCTACTGGTCCGACCACTGCCGCCACACCACCTTCCTAACAAAAATCGACGAAGTCACCTTCGACGATCCCACCGGCCCCGAAGCCCGCGCCTGGCAAACCTATCAGGATGTTAGAAAACAACTCAACCGCGCCGACAAACCCGTCACCCTGATGGACATCGCCCTCATCGGCATGCGCGAACTCAAAGCCTCCGGCGAACTCGACAACCTCGAAGTCTCCGAAGAAGTCAACGCCGCCTCCATCGTCGTCCCGGTGGAAATCTCAAATCTCAAATCTCAAATCTCAAATTCCACGACGGAGGAGTGGCTCGTCATGTTCAAAAACGAAACCCACAACCACCCCACCGAGATCGAACCCTTCGGCGGAGCCGCCACCTGCCTCGGCGGCTGCATTCGCGATCCACTCTCAGGCCGATCCTACGTCTATCAAGCCATGCGCGTCACTGGCGCGGCCAATCCCCTCACACCTTTCAACGAAACCCTACCAGGCAAACTCCCGCAGAAAAAAATCTGCCAAGTCGCCGCCCAAGGCTACTCATCCTACGGCAATCAAATCGGCCTCGCCACCGGCCAAGTCGCCGAAGTCTATCACCCCGGCTACGTCGCCAAACGCCTCGAAATCGGTGCCGTCGTCTCCGCAGCCCCGCGCGCCAATGTTTTCCGCGGCACTCCATCACCCGGCGATGTAATCCTCCTCATCGGCGGCCGCACCGGCCGCGACGGCGTCGGCGGTGCCACTGGTTCCTCCAAGGAACACGACGACACCGCCCTAGAAAACTCCGCCGAAGTCCAGAAAGGCGACGCCCCCACCGAGCGGAAAATCCAGCGCCTCTTCCGCAACCCGGAACTCACCCGCAAAATCAAAATCTGCAACGATTTCGGCGCCGGCGGTGTCTCAGTCGCCATCGGTGAAATCGCCCCATCACTCGTCATCAACCTCGATGCCGTCCCCAAAAAATACGACGGCCTCGACGGCACCGAACTCGCCATCTCCGAGTCCCAGGAACGCATGGCCGTCTGCGTCCATCCCTCAGAAATCGCCTACTTCATTTCCGAGGCCGACAAAGAAAACCTCGAATGCGTCAAAGTCGCCGATGTCACCGACAGCGGTCGCCTCATCATGACCTGGCGCGGCCAAACCATCGTCAACCTCAGCCGTGCATTCCTCGACACCAACGGCGTCCAACAAACCGCCAAAGTCCAAGTGGCACGGGCATCCTGCCCGCCGCCCTCCCCCACCTTGACAGCCAGCGCATCATCAAATCATGAGCAGTCCGCACAACTACCTGAGCGAAGCCCACAAAGCAGCCAGCGAGAAAGCCATGGAGGCGTTGAAGAATCAAACGCCGACGACAAACGAAGAATTCATCAAGCAGACAACGGATCTGGCGAAATTATCGAAACGCGACAAAACGAAACCATACATTCCGCTCCACATGAGATAGGAGCGAATGTTTCCGCCTCTTCCACTGCTCACTGCTCACTGCTCACCGATCACTTATCTTCCCTCAACATCTCCTCCAAACGCGGCCTCGGCGAAATGTTCGACGGCTCCGTCGGCGCGTGCACCGTGCTCTGGCCCTTCGGCGGCAAACACCAGATCACCCCGCCCGACGCCATGGTCGCCAAGCTCCCGTTGTTAGAAGGCGACACCGACACCTGCACCCACATGGCCTGGGGCTTCGATCCCTACCTCTCCGAAAAATCCCCCTTCCACGGTGCCGTCTATGCCGTCACCGAATCCGTCTGTAAGGCCGTGGCCTCCGGTGCGTGCCTCTCCGACATCCGCCTCACGCTCCAAGAGTATTTCCCAAAACTCGGCAACGATCCCAAACGCTGGGGTCTCCCCTTCGCCGCACTGTTAGGAGCCTTCCACGCCCAACACAAACTCCGCCTCGCCGCCATCGGCGGCAAGGACTCCATGTCCGGCTCCTTCAACGAACTCGATGTCCCGCCCACCCTCGTTTCCTTCGCACTCGCTCCCGGAAAAGCCAGCCTCGCCCTTAGCCCAGAGTTCAAGAAACCCGGCTCCACCATCTCACTCATCACCATCCCCCGCGACTCCGACAACCTCCCCGATTTTAACGCCCTAAAACAAACCGCCGAGTCCCTCCATCAACTCAACCGCGAAGGCAAACTCCTCTCCCTCCATCACATCGGCGCACCCGGCCTAGCCGCCGCCCTCGCGAAATGCTGCTTCGGCAACCGCATCGGCCTAAGGAGTGTGGACGTCTCGTCCACACCTCTCTTCTCCGAGCAATACTTCACCTTCCTCCTTGAACACACCCCCGTGGCGGCGGATTGCATCCGCCAAGCCCTTCCCACCCTCCAACACATCGGCCACACCACCGCCGAACCCACCCTAACTCTCAACGGTGAAACCCACACCCTAACCGACCTCCAAGCCGCCTGGGAATCCACCCTCGAACCCATCTATCCCACGAAACCCGAATCCCCCTCTTCCCTTAGCGGCCTTGGCGACTTGGCGTTTCAACCATCTTCTTCCACTGCTCACTGCTCACTGATCACTCGGCACTCAAGACCGAAGGTCCTGATCCCGGCGTTTCCCGGCACCAACTCCGAATACGACTCCGCCAAAGCCTTCCGCGAAGCCGGAGCCGATGCCGAGATCCTCGTCTTCCGCAACCTCAGCGCCAGACACATCGAGGAATCCCTAACAGCCCTCGCCGAAAAAATCCGCAGCTCCCAAATCCTCATGTTCCCCGGCGGTTTCAGCGCCGGAGACGAACCGGACGGCTCCGCCAAATTCATCGCCACCATCATCCGCAGCCCGCGCGTAGCCGATGCCATCATGGACCTTCTCAAAAACCGCGACGGCCTCATCCTCGGCATCTGCAACGGCTTCCAAGCCCTCATCAAAACCGGCCTCGTGCCCTACGGCGAAATCTCAAATTTCAAATCCCATTTCCCCCACCCTCGTCCACAACTCCATCGCCCGCCACATCTCGCGTTACGCCCACACCCGCGTCACCAGCACGCTCTCACCATGGTTTTCTAACAGCCAAGTCGGCGACATCCACACCATCCCGCTCTCTCACGGCGAAGGCCGCTTCTACGCCAGCGACAAAATCATTTCCCAACTCGCTGCCACCGGCCAGATCGCCACCCAGTATGTCGATGAAAGCGGCGCACCTTCCATGGACATCGCCCACAACCCGAACGGTTCGCTCGGAGCCATCGAAGCCATCACATCCCCTTGCGGCCGCGTCCTCGGCAAGATGGGCCACACCGAGCGCTCCGGCACCCAAGTCGCCAAAAACATCCCCGGCAACAAACACCAGCCGATCTTCAAGGCTGGTGTTGCCTACTTCGGCTGAAAGCACCCGCAAGGGAAGTTTACAAACCGTTCCTGCGGGTGATAGCTCTTGCGGCGTGAAATCCTTCTTCATCTGGTGTGCTCTCGCTTCCGTTTCTGTAGCGGCCCCCACTCTCCCGCCGGATCCCGAAGACGCCGCTTACCCTGCGATCCAGCGTTTCATTGAGGTGATGGAAGCCGTGCGCAAACGCCACCCGGACGCGGATCGGCTGGCCTATGAGAGACTGGTGAATCACGCGCTCGAAGGGATGCTCGCCGGACTCGATCCGCACTCGTCGTTCATCCATCCAGAAATGGCTGCGCGCTTGAAGGAAACGCCGGACCTCAATCCGGAACTGCCATCGCTCGGACTCACCTTCGGCTTGCGTGATGACGGGCCCTACATCGCATCCGTGGCTCCCCAAGGACCGGCTGCCACTGCCGGAGTGCTGCCAGGCTCCGCGTTGTTAGAAATCGATGGCAAGAAGACGCCAGCCGCCGGTTTTTCCGAATGGACAGCGGCGCTTCGCCTCCCGGCAGGCACCATCACCAAGCTGAAACTCAAATCCCCCGCCACGCCGCAGCCGGAGGAGATTTCATTGACCCATCGCGTCGTGGAGGAACGATCGGTCGCGGAAGCGAAGTTGCTTAATAAGGACAAAGGCATCGGCTACCTGCGGCTCGCTGTCTTCGGCCCCGCCTGTGCCCGCGAGATGGAAGCCGCGCTCGATGAATTGGAGGACGGCGGCATGAAATCCCTCATTCTCGATCTCCGCCAAAACGGCGGCGGTGATCTCGCGGAAACCGTTAAAATCCTCGGCCTCTTCCTGCCGCCATCCACCGCCGTCGTCACCATCCGCAGTCGCGATGATGCAACGAACGAAACATTGAAAACCCCGGAGCGCCAGCGCCGGAAGCGTGACTATCCGGTTTTCGTATTGATCGACCGCATGTCCGCCTCCGCTTCGGAACTCACCGCCGGAACATTGCAGGATCTCAAGCGCGCGACCATCATCGGCGAGCAAAGTTATGGCAAAGGCTCCGTACAAAACATCATCCCGACAGGCGGCGGCACCGCACTGCGGCTCACCATCGCCACCTATCACACGCCATCGGGAAACACCCCGCACCGCAAGGGCATCACGCCGGACATCCCGGTGACGATCCGCGATGAGGACCGCGCGAACTTCACCAAACGCAGCCACATCGACACTTTACCACCGGAGGAGAGGAAACTGCTAGAAGCTTGGCAAGACCCCGTGCTCCAGGCCGTGCCGGATTAGTGAAGTCGCATCCCTTAATGCTTTAAGGTCATGCCAAAGTTTTCCTGCGCTTCTGCATTCCTCATTCAACGGCAGATTTCACAGATTCAATAATTCAATTTCTGTTTTCGGGTTCATAATAAGGAATTGAGGTGAGCTAGATTTTTGGACCATCAACCGCCTACAATATCCCATCCTGATGAACCCGGAAAATCCCTACGCCCCACCACAGACGGAACCCGCAGCGGAATCGCTTTCCGGGCGTTCCTTCGGTTGGGAAGTTGTGGATAGCCGTGTGTGGGTGAAATCCTCGGTGATGTTCCCGAAGATTGATCCATACACCGGATCCACATCCGGGCGCATGGTGAGGCAGAAGCTGATCCTGCGCTGCAATCCGCGCTGGTTACGCATCATCCCAGTGGCGGGGGCCATCGTCGGCGCGTTGTTTTTTGGAAACATGACGCTCGATGCTGACTTGGTGTTTTCAGGAGTCATCGGCTATCTGGTGAGTTTTGGTCTGGTAGGAATGATGGGGATGAGGTCGCCACTCGTGACCGTGCATTACTTCCAAGACAAGTCCACGTTGCGAGCATGGATACCCACTGTGAATAACGTGCTTTTCACAGGCTTAGTCTTCGGATTCATCGTCATTCCTGATCGTTTTCATAGCTACATACCGTTGTTCCTAGCGGCATGGCTGACGCTGGTCATCGCCGGGCACTTGATCTTCCGGAAACTGAGCTGCACTGTCTATAATGGCGAGCGTTTCGAGATCCGTGGCCTCCACCGAACGGTGTTGGAAGCACTCGAACAAACGCAGAACGGGCGGCCCTAAGACCGCCCGCTGTGTGGATATTTTCCTGATGAAGCAATCCCGTTAGATCTCGTGGACCGGTAGGTTCGTCACTTCCTCGCGGACCTTCTCTGCTAGCGCGGTGGAGAGGTAGCGCTCGGTGGAGGAACAGCCGACGGTGACGATGCGCTTGCCCTTGAACTCGGGGCGTTTCGCAATCTGGATGGCAGCCCACACATTGGCACCGGTGGAAATGCCGGCAGGAAGTCCCTCATCTTGCGCGAGAGCCTGCGCGGTGGCGAAGGCATCCTCGTTTGCCACTTGGATGACTTCATCAATGATCGAGACGTTGAGGTTCTTCGGGATGAAGCCCGCGCCGATGCCCTGGATCATGTGCGGTCCGGGCGCGCCACCGGAAATCACCGGGCTGGCAGTCGGCTCCACAGCGATGGACTTGATTGCAGGATTGCGGGATTTGAGGACTTCCGAAACACCGGTGAGCGTGCCGCCCGTACCGACGCCAGCGACAAACACATCCACCTTGCCCTCGGTATCGCGCCAGATCTCCTCGGCAGTCGTTTCACGGTGGACCTGTGGGTTTGCAGGATTATCGAACTGGCCGGGACCAAACGCGCCGGGCGTGTCTTCGAGCATTTTCTTCGCCATCGCGATGGCACCATTCATGCCACGAGCGCGCGGGGTGAGCACAATCTCGGCTCCTAACAGACGAAGCAGCACGCGGCGCTCTATCGACATACTCTCGGGCATGGTCAGGATGCAGCGGTAGCCTTTGGCACGCGCGATGAAGGCCAGCGCGATGCCGGTGTTTCCCGAAGTCGGCTCGATGATGAGTCCGCCGGGCTTGAGCGAGCCGTCCTTTTCCGCAGCCTCGATCATCGCCTTGCCGATGCGGTCCTTCACGCTGAAGAGCGGATTGAAAAACTCAGCCTTCACACAGATCTCGGCATCGAGTCCTTTAGTGACGTGGTTGAGACGGATGAGCGGTGTGTTGCCGACGGTGGCGGCCATGTTTTCGTAGATGGGCATGGTGATTGGGGTTGGTTGTGAGAAAGGATTAAGACGCAAGACGCAAGACTTCAAGACTCAAGAAATGAGGAAGAGTATGCCCTACACTTGGGATACGAAAAATTTGAACCACGGATAGACACGGTTAAACACGGATGAGAAACCAGCATTGAGCAGCTTCCCAATCGTGGTTTTGCGTTATTACATCCCTTTTGAAATCTTAAAATGAGCTTTAAACTAGATCTTATCCGTGTGCATCCGTGGTTCTCTACTTCATTTGGATGGGTAATCCGAGTGTGGGAACCTGGAAGAGTAAGAGCCATGAGAAGCACTACTTGGTCTTCAAATCTTTCGTCCGTTTCAAATCTGGAAATCCGACGAGCCGGAGTCCAGATGAAGACCGCACTCGTATTTCTCGCCGTTGAAGCGGGTGGACTCGGCATCACCGTCCTCGGCGGGGCGGGTGCTGTGCCAGTCGCCCATGGTGAGGTAGCCTTTCTCGGTAAGCGGGTGGCGGGGTAGATCGTGCTGGTGGAAGTAGAGATCCACCTGAGCGTCCGCCCAATCGAGGATCGGATAGGCCTTGAGGGTTTTCTTCTGGCGCTCGACGAAGGGCCGGTCGCTGCGGGTCTTCGACTGTGAGCGGCGCAGGCCGCTGAGCCAGACGTCGGCTCCGCTTTCGCGCAGAGCGCGGTTCATCGGTTCGAGCTTGGTTAGCATGGCGTAGCGGTCCTGGTCTTCGGGGCCGCCTTCCCAAAGCCTGCCCCAGAGCGCTTCCATACGGGCGGAGGAAACATTCGGCTGATAGATGCGAAGGTCGAGTTTATCGAGCAGGCCGGAGAGTTGCTCAATGTAACGGTAGGTTTCGGGAAACAGGTAGCCGGTATCGATGAAGATGATCGGGACTTCCGGCGCGTGCTCGTGGATGAGGTGAAGCATCACCGCAGCCTGGAGACCGAAGCTGGTGGTAGCGACGAGGCGGTCGCCAAGCTGTTCGTGAAGCATGCGGATGCGCTCGCCGGCGCGCAGCGGCGCGATGCCAGCGGAGAGCGTTTCCGGATCGAAGTCCGGCACCGCATGGAATTTCACGGGTGAAGTCGGCATGATCATCCCTTGAGTGCCTCCGGCTTGATGTTTTTGAGGAAATCTTTTCCCTGAATGGTTTCGTTGACGTATCCGGCGCGGATGCAGAAATCACCGAAGCGTTCGCCATCATTTCGCTCCTTGGCATAGCGGCCGATGATCGGAGCAAGCAACGATTTGATGTCCTCAGCTTTAGCGCTTTCCCGATAGAGTTTCGAGAGCCGCTGACCTGCGAATCCGCCGCCGAGATAGACGTTGTATTTCCCCGGCGCACGGCCGACGAATGCGATCTCCGAGATGAATGGGCGAGCGCAACCGTTGGGGCAACCGGTCATGCGGATGGTAATGGCATCATGACGCAGACCGTGTTCCTCGATGACTTCTTCCAGTTCGGTGAGAAGGTCCGGCAAATAGCGCTCCGCCTCGGCGAGTGAGAGGCCGCAGGTGGGAAGCGCGACGCAGGCCAGCGAGTTGAGGCGCAGCGCGCTCTGCAGATGACTGTCCTTGATGCCGTATTGTTCGAGCAGTTTTTCAATCTGCGGGCGTTTCGCGGGAGAAATGTTGGCGATGATGAGATTCTGGTTTGCCGTGAGGCGGAAGTCTCCGTCATGGACCTTCGCGATCTCGCGCAGGCCGGTGAGGAGCGGATAGGACGGAGTGTCCAGCACACGACCACCTTGGATGAAGAGGGTGAGGTGCGAGTTGCCATTCTTGTCGTCCACCCAGCCGAAGCGGTCACCGTTGTCTTCGAAAACGAAGGGCCGCACGGGTCCGAGTTCGTAGCCCAAGTACTCGTTGATCTTCGCGAGAATCCACTCAGCGCCGTGATCGTCCACGGTGTATTTGAAACGCGAGTGTTTCCTGTCCGTGCGGTCACCGAAGTCACGCTGCACGAGCACGACTTTTTCAGCGACGTCCACCACCTGCTCCGGCGTGCAGAAGCCGATGACATCAGCGATGCGCGGATAGGTGGCCTCGTTGCCGTGAGTGGAACCCATGCCGCCGCCGACTGCGACGTTGAAACCTAAGAGCTTCCCGCTTTCAACGATAGCGATAAAGGAAAGGCAGTTGGCGTAGATGTCCACGTCGTTCGAGGGCGGCACGGCGATTGTGATCTTGAACTTCCGCGGCAGATAGGTCTTGCCGTAGATCGGCTCGACTTCCTGCTCGGTGCTCTCGATTTTCTCACCGTCCAGCCAGATCTCATGATAGGCGCGGGTCTGCGGCGTGAGGTGATCGGAGATGCCCTGAGCCGCCTTCAGAACCTCGGCATGCACCTCGGAAAGATGAGGGTTCGGATTGCACATCACATTGCGGTTCACATCACCGCAAGCGGCGATCGTGTCCATAGCGCATTGGTTGATTTCCTTGATGGTGCGCTTGAGGTTGCTCTTGATGACGCCGTGAAACTGGAACGCCTGGCGCGTGGTCAGCTTGATCGTGTGATTCGCATATTGCATCGCGAGGCGGTCCGTCTCCAGCCACTGCGCGGGCGTGGCTACACCACCGGGCACGCGGATGCGGATCATGAACGAGTAGGCTTTTTCCAGCTTGTTCCTGCGGCGGTCTGCCCGCAGGTCGCGGTCGTCCTGCTGATAGGTGCCGTGGAACTTGAGCAACTGCTGGTCGTCCTCAGCCATTGAGCCGGTGGATGTATCGGCAAGACCTTCGGCGATGGTGCCACGCAGGTGGTTGCTGCGGATCTTGATGTATTCGTTGGCGGAGAGTTTCTTTTCTTCGGACATGGCAAAATGGAGATTGGAAATTATAGATTGGTGAATCAATAGACGTCGCGTTGATAGCGTTTGGATTTCTTGAGGTCTTCGATGTAGGCCTCGGCAGCCTCACGGGTGACGGCTGCTTGCTCCTGGACGATTGAAACGAGAGCCTCGTGAACATCGGCGGCCATGCGGGTGGCGTCGCCGCAGACATAGAAGTGAGCACCTTCTTCGAGCCAGGCATACAGATCCTTCGCACGCTCCTTCATGCGGTGCTGGACATAGACCTTATCAAGCTGGTCGCGCGAGAAGGCAACATCGAGTCGAGTAAGCGCGCCGTTTTTCAGATGCTCCTGCCATTCGAGCTGATAGAGGAAGTCGTAGAGGTAGTGCTGATCGCCCATGAAGAGCCAGTTTTTGCCGCTTGCACCCAGCGCGGCGCGGTGCTCGACGAAGGCACGGAACGGCGCGATGCCAGTGCCGGGACCGACCATGATGACGGGTGTGTTTCCGTCCGCAGGCAGGCGGAAGTTCTTATTAGGCTGGACGAAGAGCGAGGTAACATCGCCGGGTTTCACGAGATCAGCCAGATAAGTGGAGCAGACGCCTTTCCGGTCGCGGCCATGAGTTTGGTAGCGCACGGCAGCCACGGTGAGGTGGACTTCACCCGGATGCGCGAGCGGGCTGGAGGCAATCGAATAAAGACGCGGCGGCAGCTTGCGGAAAATCCCGGTGAGCGCCTCCGCAGCTAGACCGGATGGCGCGAAGTCATGAAGGGCATCAATGATCTCGCGACCTTCGACATATCCTTTGAGTTTATCTTTCGCATCCTCGGCGAGCAATTCCTTGAGCGCGGTGGCACCAGTGGCTTCCGCCAGTTTTGTCAGCACATTACGGGACAGCGCGGTGATGTCGAAGTCTTCGCGCAATGCGTCCGCCAGCTTGCGTTGGCCTGTCGCTTTCACTTCAACTGCTTCATCGCCGCTCAATTTCGCGGCATCAAGAATTGCCTGCACAACATCAGGCGCGTTGACCGGCAAGACGGCAATCGCGTCGCCCGGTTCATAGCTCAAACCGGAACCGGTTAGAGAAAGTTCCAGATGCAGAGTTTCCTTGGACGAGCCTTTGCCATTGATGCTCACGACATCGAGCACATCGGAGGGAAACGGGTTCTTCTTGCCGTATCCGACAGCGGAAACCGCAGCAGGAGCAATCACTTCGACAGCCGCACCCGGTGACAGCGAACCCAGCGCAAGTGCCAGCCATGCGGAAAACGATTCTTCATAATCCACATCGCAGTCCTGGCGGTTAGATACGCGCTTTGCTCCGAGTGTCTCCAGACGGACATCGAAATCTTTTCCGGTTTGGCAGAATTTTTCGTAGGAAGTATCGCCCAGCGCGCAGACAGAATAACTGATCCCCGCCAAATCAATCTGGGCAGTCATGAACTCCTTGTGAAACGCCACCGCCGAATCGGGCGGCTCGCCATCGCCCCATGTGGAAACGATGACCAATAGGTTCGATGACTTCACCAGATCCGCAGGCGCGATTTCCGACATGTTTCTCATCACGGCTTGGAAACCCCGCTTCTTGGCCTCTTTCACCGCGCGGTCCGCTAGCACTTCGGAATTTCCTGATTCCGTGCCGTAGAGGACGGTGAGCTTTGCAGTGCCCTGCGATGCCACAGGCGCGGCTACAGCAGTTGCGAGAAATCCGCTGAGCCAAGCCCGTTGCACGGGATCAAAGCCGGAAAGCATGGAATCCAGCGACTTGCGCTGGTCGGGTGTGTATGGGGCGTGCTCTGGAAGCATAATCCTTAGTTTGTTGCCTCTCTTTGTGAGGTTTCGACCACAAATTGGAGTAGTTCCGCTGAAGACGCAACTATTTTGTTCAGGAATGCTCCGCTCTTGGATGGCGAAAAATCAGGAAAAAATGGTTAAAACGAGGCATCAAGCAAAAGGATAACGCACCTTGCGATGCGCACTGAAGGCACCGCTAGCCATCTGTGTGCTGGGCCAACTCAGCGGTAGGTTTTTCCGCGATATTTGATCCAACCGCCTGTCTTGATGCCTGCCGGATCGTGATGCGTGTAGTGGATAATTCCACCCTGTGCGTTCCATACATATTCGCCACACAACTTGATTCGATCGTCCAATCTCAAATGGGAGACCTTTGGAGCCAAATCGATATTGTGGGCGATCAGTAGTGTCTGACCGGAGTCGAGTGTGACAATGAATCTCTGATGACGGCTGCCGTCATTATCATCCGATAGCTTGCGACTAACCGAGCCGCTGCATTTGACTTTGATTCCGCTTAGTCGGTTGTTGAAGGCCCACAGCAACTTGCTGTCGCCTGGAGCGGATTGGATTTCGTGGATGGCACCCAAGGCAGGTTCTTTGGCAACGAGCCTTGGAACAAGGGCACTACTAACGAGAATCGCAAAAATTGGAAATATGGCTTTCAAGGGATTCTGGGTGTTGACTGTTGCAACATGCCTTTTTTGATAAGTAACGTCAATTCAGGATGACGCCATAGATCAAGTTTCCATCTTACTCCGCCAGAAATCCAGCCGCTCGCGGATGCGCTTCTCCATCCCCTGATCGCCGGGTTGGTAGTAGATACGCCCCTCCGGCAGATAGGCTTGTGGAACGTAAGCGCCCTCAAAATCGTGAGAATAGAGATAGCGCAGCGATTCCTCGGACTCCCCGGATGCCGCAGCGAGTTTCTTGCGCGTCTTCGTGCGCAGGTGCGGCGGCACAGCCAGAGTCCGGCCGTTTTCCACATCCGCCATCGCCTTGCCGAGCGCGGCGTAGGCAGTGTTGGATTTCGGAGAAGTCGCCAGATAAACCACGGCGTGCGCCAGCGGAATCCGGCCTTCCGGCATGCCGACGAATTCCAGCGCATGATGCGCATCGAGAGCCACCCGCAGTGCGCCGGAATCCGCCAGGCCGATGTCTTCCGAGGCTGAGATCACCAGCCTGCGCGAGATGAAACGCGGATCTTCCCCGGCGTGCAGCATTTTCGCCAACCAGTAGAGCGCCGCGTCCGGATCCGATCCGCGGATGGATTTAATGAAAGCAGAAGCAGTGTCGTAGTGCGCATCCCCATCGGCATCATAGACCACCGCCATGCGTTGGATGGATTCCTCCGCCACCGCCAGTGTTAGATGCACCACGCCATCCTCGTCGGGCGGAGTGGTCAGGCAGGAAAGTTCGAGGGCTGTTAGAGCCTTGCGCACGTCTCCGTCTGATTTCTCAGCGAGATGGTGAAGCGCGTCACGATCCGCCTTGAAAGTGAGCGTTCCCATCCCTCGCTCGGGATCTGTGAGCGCGCGTTCCATCACGCGGATCACATCGTCCACCGGAACCGGTTCCAGTTGGAAAACCTGCGACCGCGAGACCAACGGCGAGTTCACATGGAAATACGGATTGTGCGTCGTCGCGCCGATGAATCTAACAATACCGCGCTCGATATGCGGCAGCAGCACGTCCTGCTGCGCTTTGTTGAAACGATGGATCTCATCAATGAACAGGATCGTCGTTTCCCCGCGCAGCTCGCGCCAAGTGCGGGCTTGGTCGATCTTCGCGCGGATCTCCGCCACGTTCGACTCCACTCCGTTGAGCGACTCGAAACGCGAACCGGTCGTGCGAGCGATCACGCTGGCGAGCGTCGTTTTCCCCGTTCCCGGAGGACCATGAAAAATAAGCGAGGTAAACCGGTCCGACTCGATCGCACGCCGCAAGAGTTTCCCAGGCGCAAGGATGTGTTGCTGCCCCGCCACCTCGTCGAGCGAGTGCGGCCTCATCCGCGCCGCCAGCGGCTCGGACGGGTTCGGCTTTTGCGCGAGGGCTGCGGGAGTGGTGAAAAGATCGGACACGGAAAACGCGTGCAGCATCACGCTTCGGAAAGCCCCACGCCAGCCCATAAAAGTCGCCTGGTCCGGAGTTGTGTCCGGTTTTGGGACCACCTGGCCGGATTCGGGGCTTTAAAATACTTTAGCTTCCTTAAATTTCCTGCAACTTTGACCTTGCACTGAGCGAGTAATTTCACTTAAAGAACTTCAGCCAAACGGCTAAGTCCGTCAAATCGTTTGAAATCCGGGGGGAAATCAAACAATCAGGACCGGAGCCGGAAGGCGGAGAAAATAAAAGCGTGCGCTGCGAAATCCGGGGGGAAATCCAGCGCGCGCTTTTCATTTACAGAGGTATCACCCCATCGCCTTCTCCATCAGCGTGTTCATACGGCTGACGGTATCGCGTGCATCCTCCAGCAACCCGGCGGAGATAAGCGCGTTGTCGAGGAGCTGTCGGGAAACGAGTTTCGCGAGTTCCGGGTTGGAGTCCTTCGCTTCGGCGAGTTTTCTAACAAGCGGATGACGCGGGTTGATTTCCAGTTCCACTTTGACCTCGTCTTTGAAGTTCTCGTCCATGGCTTTCATCATCTGCCGCATCTGCGGGCTCATGCCATCGGCGGGAACCAGGGCGATCACCGGGTTTTCCACGAGGCGTTTGCCGCTGGAAACACTGGTCACGCGATCACCGAGTTCATTTTTGAGGAAATCACACAGTGCGCTGGTTTCCTCAGGCGTCAGCGTTTCGCCTTCCGACGCCTGATCTTCCAACTCCACTCCGCCATGGCGCACGGAAACGAGTTTCTTCCCATCGAAGCTGCCGAGCGAATCGACCACGTATTCGTCCACCGCATCCATGAAGTAGATGACTTCCAAACCGCGCGCTTTGAATGCTTCGATGTAGGGACTGCTTTCGATCTGTTCGCGATTCGAGCCGACGAGGTAGTAGAGCGCCTCCTGGCCTTCCTTCATGCGGGAAACGCAATCCGTGAAACCACAGACGGAGCCTGCATCTGTTAGCGACGACTCGAAACGCAGCAGCTTGGCGAGCGCATCGCGGTTCGCGTGATCGGTGGCGACGCCTTCCTTGAAAAAGCGGTCGAACTTCCGATAGAAGCTGCGGTATCTCTCAGGATCGGCCTCGGCTTCCTTCTCGAACATCTTGATCACACGCTTGGAAATCACGCTGCCCAACTTGCGGATGAGCGCGCTGTCCTGCATCGTCTCGCGCGAGATGTTCAGCGGGATGTCCGCGCTATCGACGACGCCCTTCATGAAGCGCATCCAGTCCGGCAGCAGTTCCTTGGGCGAGGCGTCGATGAGCACCTTCTTGCAGTAGAGTGCCACAGCGGGCTCGGCTTTCGAGAAGCCCATGCGCTCCGGGTTTTCCGATGGTGCGAAGAGCAGAGAGTTGATGGCGAGCGGCGCATCTGCGCTGAAATGCAGGCGGTAGGCGGGTTCGTCCCATGCCTTGCACGCGAACTGATAGAACGCCTTGTATTGCTCGTCGCTGATCTCGCTCTTGTTCTTCAACCACAGCGCCTCGACTTCGTTGATTCGTGTGCCATTGAGAAAAATCGGGAAGCCGACGAAGTTGCTGTAAGTCTCGATCAGGTGCTTCACGCGGCTCTCGGTCGCATACTCCGCGCAGTCCTCCTTGAGGTGCAGGACCATCTTCGATCCACGATCAAGGCCGCTAGTTTCCTCGATCTCGTAGCCGCTCTTACCATCGCTGGTCCAGACGAGTTCCGGTGAATCCGCATGCCAAGCGCGCGAATGCACATCCACTTTTTCCGCCACCATGAAGGCCGAGTAAAACCCGACGCCGAACTGGCCGATCATGTTCTGCGGCGAACCACCGCTTTCCTTCACAGACTGGAGAAACGCCTTGGTGCCCGAGTGAGCGATGGTGCCCAGGTTTTTCACCAACTCATCATGCGACATGCCGATGCCATGATCGGCGATGGTCAGTGTCTTCGCCTCTTCATCGGTCGTGATATGGATTTCCAACGGCAGCGTCGGCTGGTGGATGTTCTTTTCCGTAGCCTCGATGTGGCGGAGCTTCTCCATCGCGTCGGAAGCGTTGGAGATCAGCTCGCGCAGGAAGATTTCCTTGTCGGTGTAAAGTGAGTGGACCACCAGATCGAGCAGTTGCTGGATCTCGGCTTGGAAGACGTGTTTTTCTGGGGACGTGACGCTCATGAGTGGGGATAAGTTGGTTGAACGGCGCGGAACATAGCCACGAGCGTGTGACTGTCAAAAGTCGAGTGAGAACACCAAAACGCAAAACACCGAGGTCAAAGCGGCCTTTCACCAGAGCCGAACATTTTGCTGCCACCCGTAGAGCTTACAAGATGAAGCTACAGGGCTTCAAACTACCACCCTGCTGCTCCGGCAATCCACCTTGGCATTTTTGGGATCAATCCGAAGAGATTCTTGTCTCAACCTCCATAGCATCACGGATCAACCTCTGGAGCTTCGTTTTCCACCACCAAAGGTCAAAGAACCATGCATTGAAGGTAAAATTTCCACCCCTAGGGCATGATTTTCCACCCATGAGGGTGAAAATTTTTTCCGGTGCAACGATTTCACCGCAAAAAATACAGAGCAGAGGGAAGAATACCCTCATCACAGTGGCCCGGACATTCTGCCCGGAGCCTCTTCAACATATCACGATGCGCAAGAGAGTGGGGCTTCAATCCCCCACGCTGCGCTCCAAAGCCTGTTTGACTTCTTTCACAAGTGTCTGCGGAGTGATTCCAAATGCGATCGCGAACCTAAAAACCACATCCAGCGACGGCGTCCGCGTGCCTTTCTCCAGTCTCGAAATGTAGCTGCGCTCCAAGCCGCTGTATGCCGCCATGTCATCATGAGCCCACCCCTTTTCGAGGCGTCTCCTTGTGATCACGCTGGCGAAGCTCTCACGTAGTTGTTCAATCCCGTGCAAGCCCACGACGATAGACAATCGAATCGTTGCGTCGCCGTGACTATTGACACGAATCTATGAATTCAGAAATTGACAAGCCCGCCTGATTTTCGACAAGTCACAGGCACTGGATTGCCCCAACCAGTAAACAGGAATTTTGAACCCCATGAATCCTTCCACC
>JANMLQ010000136.1:0-5492 GCA_031372635.1 Akkermansiaceae bacterium
GCCTTGGGGATTCCCCGGCTTTTGGAGATTGTCTCTGAGTGCGGCTGCATTTGTCGGCACCTCGAATATGACCAGTATCCCGAGCTTCACCTCTATCTAATCATTCAAAGAGCCAGATAGGCCGCTCGCCTCGGCTAGTAGAGGAGCGTTGCCTAGTAGGCTGTAAAATCTAGTTTGGCGGATGCAGCGCAAAATCTTGGGGAGCACACGCGCCCTCGCCGAAGACGGGCGTGTCAGGCCATTCGACGCGGTTTTCGACGAGGGCGTCGAAAACAACACGCGATGGCGCGTGTGCTCCCCATCGCGGCTTCGCCAACTCCCCAGCTATCACTCCATCAACGCCTTTCTGAAAACGGGCTGTTGTTTCACCGCATCCCAATAACCGAAGCTGGCTTTCCATTCCCAGAGTGTCCATGGAATGCCGCGTTCTTCGGTGAGTGACTTCACTTCATGCAGGTAGCGGCTGCGGCTGCTGTGGTCGCCTGCGTTGTGGCTGCCGAATTCTCCGAGATGCACGGGCCTACCGAAGTGGCGGGACCATGCGCGCGCGGCATCGAAGGTCTGGCGTAGGTGGAATGCTGAGCTGGGATTGCTTGTGGACGGCTGCGTGTTGTAGCCATCGACGAAGGCTCGGACGCCGGTATCGTTCTTGAGGGAATCTGGAATCACGAAGGGCTTGGTGGGCGGGCCCGGATAGACGATGCCGCGCAGTTGCTGATAGCCCACCCAGCCCGCGCCTTGGTGGGTGAACTGGAAGGGCTCGTAACAATGGACGGTGACGATGATCCGATCATCCGCATCCGGCAGGCGGAGTTTGTCGAGTTCACTGACTTGGCCCCACTGGCCGGGGCTCATGACGAGGATGCGCTGCGGATCAATGCGGCGGATGGCGGCGGATGTTTTCTGATAGATGGCGGCGAGCGATTCGGTGGTGAGTGCGTCGCAGGGTTCGTTGAGCAGTTCGAGGAAGAGTCCCGGCGGCCACGAACGGAAGTGGCGGGCGAGGGTTTCCCATACGCCGATGAAGCGGCCGAGGTGCGCGGCGGGTGCGGCGGTGAAGTCGTTGAAGTGATGCCAGTTGAGCATCACATGTAGCTTGCGATCGAGAGCGCGGCGCAGCACTGGCTCGATTTCTGCTAGAAAGGCAGGTTCGATTGCATACACGCCGTCTTTCTCTTTCAGGTGGTGATGCCATGCCACGGGCACGCGGATGTGATCGAATCCTTCGTCTGCGATGTGGTCGATGTCTTGCGTGGTGAAACGAAGGCCCCAGTCTTGATCCGGCGGTGCTTCCCAGCCGTTACCGAGATTCACGCCGCGTTTCAGCCGGGCCATGGCATGATGCGCAGGGGTGTTTTCAGGCAGTCGTTTCGGCGCGATGAAATCCGGCGTGGTGGCGGCTTTGGCATGCAGCTTGAGGATTACTTTGCGCCCGGCTTTGACTTGGATCGTTTGGTTGAGCGGGCGTTGGCACCAGCTTGCGGCTACGGATTTTCCTGATAGCGGTTGGGTTTCTGTTAGGGGCCAGTTTTCCGCAGCGAGGTAGGGCGACCATGGTGATTCCCACGCGCTTGGTCCCTTGTCGGTGCTTTGCTCGAAGTCACCATTGCGAATCTCCGCGCCCACGGCGGTGATGTTGTCCCAGAGGATTTCCGCACGCGGCATCGCGCCGTTTTTTTCCTGTGCCCATGGGCCGTTGAGGGACAACTCCACCGAGCCATCGCCGCCAGGTGTGAAGGAGATTTCGATTTCATTCCACGCCCACCAACGGATCGGAAACAGGATGTCGCAGAGCCGTTCGCGCACTGCTAGATCCTTCTCCCACGGTGCGGGCGAGGCGCTGCCGGTGGAAACCCGCATGTCGCGCAGCGGTGGCTGGTCTGCAGGCACCTTGAGCCACAAGCGCGCGCTGGTGGCCTGGATGAGCGGCTGCTGCGCGGACAAGATGGCGGTCAGAGCGAGAAGCGTAAACAGAGTGCGGTACATAATGGAATCCGGGCTTGCCGTGCGGGGGCGCGGTCGGTAGTTCCATACGGCATGGAGCACCACGTTTATTTCTGGCTGAAAGAGGATCACCAAAACCCTGCGGACCGCGCGGTTTTCGAGCAGGGATTGGAAAGTTTGTTCAGGATCGGCCTCGTCGAGAGCGGTCGTTGGGCCGTGCCTGCGAAGGTGATGGAGCGCCCGGTGATCGACCAATCATGGGACTACGCACTCAGCATGCGTTTCGCAAACATCGAGGACCACGATGCCTATCAAGTGGATGCCGATCACAACGTCTTCATCGCCACCTTCAAGGAATGGTGGGCGAAGGTGCTGGTGATGGACTTGGCTTGAGGAGGGGCGATTTGGCAACGGTAGGAAAATCAAGACAGAGATTTTTTCTACCGCGAATGGACGCGAAGGAACGCGAATGAAGAGGTTTTTGAATGCAATTCCAGTTTCGGAGAATCCAGTTCTGAAAATTCGCGTTCATTCGCGTTCATTCGCGTCCATTCGCGGTAGAAACCCATCCACCATCAACGGTTGCTCACAGCGTTGATCGTCCGTTCACCCGGCGTAATTTTTTCCCGCAGGATGCCTTGACCGGGGGAGGGGCGGGCCAATAGGGTCCGGCGGTTTTTACGTCAGCCCCCATTCCGAACTTCCTCATCATGAACATCCACGAATACCAGGCCAAGGAGCTTTTCGATCGTTTCAGCGTCCCCAGCCCGAAGGGTAAGGCCGCTTCCACTCCCAAGGAAGCTCTCGATGCCGCTAAGTGGCTCGCGGTGAAAAACCTAGTGGTCAAAGCGCAGGTCCACGCCGGTGGCCGTGGCAAGGGTGTCTTTAAAAGCGGCTTCAAAGGCGGCGTGCATCTCGTGGAATCCCCGGAAGCTGCGCGCGACATGGCAGAGCAAATGCTCGGTCAAACACTCGTCACCAAGCAAACCGGAGACGCTGGCCGTCTCGTCCGCAAGGTGATGATTGCCGAGTCCGTCACCATCCGGAAGGAACTCTATCTCGCCATCCTGATGGACCGCGCATCCTGCAAGCCGGTCATCATCGTGTCCACCGAAGGCGGCATGGACATCGAGGAAGTCGCTGAAAATCATCCTGAGAAAATCCTCCGTGAGTTCGTTGATCCGCTTGCCGGGCTTCAAGCCTATCAGGTCCGCAAGCTCTGCCAAAGCCTCGGCCTCAACACCACCGCACGCCAATTTGGCCGTCTGCTTCACTCGCTCTATAAACTCTTCATCGACTGCGATTGCTCGATGGTAGAGATCAACCCGGTCGTCGTCACCACCGACGATCACGTTTATGCGCTCGATGCGAAGTTCAACTTCGATGACAACGCTCTTTACCGCCATCCCGAGATCCAAGCGATGCGCGACAAGGACGAAGAAGATCCACGTGAAGTGGCCGCCGCCGAGTATGAACTGAACTACATCGGCCTCGATGGAAACATTGCCTGCCTCGTCAATGGTGCCGGCCTCGCCATGGCGACGATGGACATCATCAAACACCACGGCGGAGACCCTGCGAACTTCCTCGACGTGGGCGGCGGTGCTTCCAAGGAACAAGTCGCCGCTGCCTTCAAGATTATCCTCGGCGATCCAAACGTGCAGGGCATCTTCATCAACATCTTCGGCGGCATCATGGACTGCAACATCGTCGCCGAAGGCGTCGTCGCCGCAGCCAGGGAAACCGGTTTGTCGCTTCCTCTCGTCGTGCGTTTGGAAGGCAATAACGTCGAGGCAGGCAAGGCCACGCTCGCCGCCTCCGGACTCAACATCGTTTCCGCCGACGGCATGGACGATGGTGCGAAGAAGATCGTCGCGGCAGTTGCTTGAACCATTTGGCATCATGACGCTGAGGCAATTCTACGACTGGCAGACCATGGGGGGCGCGAAGGACGTCTCACGATTGGTCGCAGCTCTGGAAGAGCGCGAAATCTCCTGGTGCATGATTGGTGGATTGGCTGTGAATCACTGGGCAGAGGAACCGATGGCAACCGCTGATGTCGATCTCGTCATCGTTTCGGACAAAGTCGAAGAAGCAGCGGAGACGTTGAAAAATCTCGGGTTTTTGGAGAAGCGCTTCCAGTGGTCGATCAATTTCAAAGGTGAATCAAAAGTCTCCATTCAGATCAGCACGGAGGAGATGTATCTTTCGTTTCCATCCCGCGCCGTCCCGGCAAATGTCCACGGCATCCTAATGCATGTGGCTTCATTGGAGGACACGCTTGCCGGAAAACTCGCTGCGTATCTGGAACCCCAGAGGCGGCGCACGAAAAAGCTCAAAGACATACTCGATATTGGGCGGCTCATTGATGCGCATCCGGAACTCACCGCCTTGCTGCCAGAGGAAGTCCTCTTTAAACTCAACAATCCCTGAACTCCTCAATAACCGACCACTCCCATGTCCATCCTCATCGACGAAAACACCAAGGTCCTGATCCAGGGCATCACCGGCAGCTTCGGCGCTCGCCATGCGAAGCTTTCTCTCGAATACGGCACCAAAGTCGTGGCCGGCGTAACTCCGGCCAAAGGCGGTCAGATGTTTGAAAACGTCGTGCCTATCTTCGACACCGTGGGTGAGGCCGTGCGGGAAACTGGTGCCACGGCCAGCGCCATCTTCGTGCCGCCCGCCTTTGCTGCGGATGCCATTCTCGAAGCTGCGGACGCTGGTGTGGAACTCATCGTTTGCATCACCGAAGGCATCCCCGTCATGGACATGATGCGAGTGAAAGCCATGCTGCAAGGTTCCAAATCCCGCCTTGTCGGGCCGAACTGCCCGGGCTTGGTCACTCCCGGTCACGGTGACAAAAGCCACGGCGGCTGCCGCATCGGCATCGCTCCCGGTTATATCCACAAGCGAGGAAACGTCGGCGTTGTTTCACGCTCCGGCACTCTCACCTACGAGGCCGTTTGGCAGCTCACGCAGCTCGGCTACGGCCAGAGCACCTGCGTCGGCATCGGCGGCGATCCGATCAACGGCACCAACCACCAGGAAGTGTTAGAAATGTTCAACAACGATCCTGAAACCGAAGCCATCATCATGATCGGCGAGATCGGCGGCAACGCGGAAGTCGATGCCGCGCGCTGGGCGAAGGAGCATTGCAAGAAACCCATCGCCGGATTCATCGCCGGAGCTACTGCACCTCCAGGCCGCCGCATGGGACACGCCGGAGCTATCGTCGGTGGCGAGGAAGACACCGCCCAAGCCAAGAAGAAGATCCTCGCCGAGTGCGGCATCGCCGTTTCCGAAACGCCAAGTGCGATGGCGAAGACGCTGCTGGAACGCTGGGGTAAATGATCCCGTGGCGGCGATCACCGGTCGCCGCCGGATTATCGTCCCGGTGGGATGAGAGATTGCTTTGGACTGCGGCGAGCATCGCCGCTTTGGCGGTGGAGTTCGCATGTGCATCACGGCTTGTTCTCAATCACAAAGACCACCCGCATTCGTGCCTGCGAGTAATGACCAAGCTTCCGGCAGAACGCACCCGTCAT
>JANMLQ010000325.1:0-10439 GCA_031372635.1 Akkermansiaceae bacterium
CTCACCCTTGCGGCGTTGCGGCTTGGGAAAGCGCTTCCATCACGGCGGAGACGGCGGCGGGGGGGAGGGCTTCGGGGACTACTGCGCCGAGGACGAGGCAGCCGTAGGCGGTTTCCACGGGGATGACTTCGAGGGTGGCTGCGGCTCCGATTTTTACATGGACGTTGCCTGCGGATGAGCCTTGGCGGCGGGAGGCTAGGGCGAGGCTGCGGGCGAGGAAGTGGAGGCGGCCGTGGTTGCTTTCGTCGAAGATCACCGCGCCTTCGCGGTCGAGGATGAAGATGCCGGTGGCGGAGAAGTGATGGTGCATCCAGTTGCGGAAACGATGGATGCGATCGAGGAAGGGGCCGCGAGCGCTGGAGGCGATGGGCTCGGCGGGTGGTGGAATGGGCGGCGCGGGTTTTTCCTCTACGGGCGGGCCGATGATTCTTGCGGGTGTGGAAACTTGCGGGGCAGGGGAGGCGGGGCGATCGCTGGCGTAGCCGACAAATGAGGCGTCGAATCCGGCGTCGGTGACGGTGACGGCGGGATCGCGCACGGGGCGCATCAGCCGTTCGGCGAGACGGCGGACTTCCACGGGATCAAGCCACGGATTGATGGGGTCCATTCAGACGAGTGCCGCCCGCTGGGCGTCGTGAGGTTCGAGTTTGGCTTCGATTTCCACGCGCAGGGCATCGAACACGACCTGGGCACCTGCGCCGTCTTCGAGGACGCCGACGGGGAGGCCGCGTGCGCTGGCACGGACGAAGAGTCCGTCGCGCGGGATTTGGGTTTGGAAAACCATGTCGGCAGGCAAGAGTTGGCGGAGGGCGGCGGCGGCTTCGGTGCTTTCTGCTAGATCGTGCTGGACCATGGTGAGGCAGACGCCGAGCACGCTGAGGCGCGGGTTCATGACGCGCAGGCGGTTGAGGCCTTCGAGTAGCTTGGGCACGGAGCGGATGCCGAGTGGCTCGGCTTGTTGGGGAATCATGATGGCATCGCTGGAGGCGATGACATCACCGGTGACGCCGAAGAGTCCGGCGGCGGTATCGACCATACAGAGGTCGTAGCCGCGGGCGGAAACGCTGCGCAGGAAGGCGCGGACGCGTGCAAGATGGGCACCCATGCCGCCGCCCGTTTCGTAGTCGCTGGCCTGGCCGCTGGCGACGAGGGAGAAGGTTTCTAGGCGAGTCGGCACGATGAGGCGGTCCAGCGGGATGCCGGGATCGGCGAGGTAATCGTAAAACCCGGTGAGCAGACGGGATTGGCGGGTGAGGGAGAGGCCGACGGAGCCTTGCGGGTCCGCATCCACCAGAAGTGTGCGCACGCCGGCTCTGGCGAAGGCGTGGGCGAGATTGATAGAGACGGTGGTCTTGCCGACCCCTCCTTTTTGGCTGGAAACTGCGATACTGATCACGCTGTGGTCGGGAATTGTTGCGGGAGGGTAGCTTCGGCTTGCAACAGCGGAAGTCTTTTCTTCATGATGCGCTCGTCACGGGGAATTCACCTTGAAGGCGGAGCGCCCCACACTCTCATCATGAACATACGAAACCGCCTTGCAACGGCAGCGGCCGTGTCCTCGCTCTGCGTGCTGGCTTTGGCAGGCGTTTCCTGCCGGAAGGACAAGCTTGCGGCGACAAGCAGCAACGGAGCGCCGTCGGCCGTCGCCAACGAGTTGAAGTCCAATGGCATCGGTGCGCTGCCGGGTGCGATTTACCGGAGTCAGGCGGATTCGCCGATCCATTGGCAGCCATTGACGAAGGAGACGCTGGAGCGTGCGAAGGATTCGCGCCGTTTGTTGTTCTGCGTGATCGCGATGCCGCAGCAGCCGGGTTTCCAGAAGGTGCTGGCCTCGCTCGATAAGAACGCGCAAACAGTGGCGGAAATTAACGCCACCTACGTGCCGGTGTTGATCGATGGCGATGCGTCCCGCGAGATGGGTCTTGTGACGGCTGACTTGTGCGCGGAGATCAAGCGCCCGTTGCAACTGCCGCTTTTTCTGTGGATGACTTATGAGGGAAATCCGGTGGCATGGATTCCGGTGAAGCAGGAGGGTGTCAAGGTGTTGGATCTCTTCAACCAGTCCCACAATATGATATCGCTGATGTGGGAGGATGATCTGAAGCAGATGAGCAAAGAAGGCGGGACGAGCTATGTGTTGAAAAACAGCGCGATAGATAACGCCAACCGCCGCGCGCGCCTACAGGAGCGCAAGATTTCCAAGGTGATGAGTGAACAGCCGGCGCGGGATGTGGTCCGCAGCGTCCGCCAACTGGCCTCGCTCTATGATCCCTATTCCCGCAGCTTCGATGAAACTGGCGGGCTCTTCCCATCCGGCGCGCTGGAATTGCTGGCTACGGCGGCGGTCCGTCCGGGACTGCCTGCGGATGTCCGCGCACGTTCCCTAGAAACCACCCGCGAGCTGCTGAAAGATTTGCTTCCCAGCGCGATGTTCGATCCTCTGGACGGCGGGGTTTTCTCATCCCGCAGCGGGAATTCGTGGGCCTTACCGTCCTTCACGCGGGATTGTCCGGGCCAGGCGCGAGTGGTGGTCGGCTTGCTGGAGTCATACCGTGCCACGGGTGAGACCCGCGCCCTGACCAACGCACTCGGCTTGATCGGATACGCGGAAAAAAACTACGCCACGGCAGAGGGGCTGTTTTCGATGGGATTCACGCCGGAAACCGACCTAGAAAAGTGGATGTGGAGCGTGGAGGACGTAAAAACCGCTCTCGGTCCGCAGGATTCCGCATGGTGGATCAAGGCCACTGGCATGAAAGGCCTCGGTAACCTGCCCTCAGAAGCAGATCCACGCCGCGAATTCTTCCGTGGCAATACCTTCGGCCTGATGCAAAGCGTTCCTGAAATCGCCGCCGATCTCGGGCTACCGGTCGAGGAATTCACCCCGCGCTTCGACGCGGCTAGGGCGAAACTACTCGCGATCCGCAACCAGCGCATCGGCAACATTCTACGCGACGAGAACTCCCATGCCGGAGCCTCATTCCGCATGGTGTCTGCATACGCGGCGGCATACAGCGCCACCGGTGATGAGAAATACCGCGCGAAGGCCGTGGCTCTGCTCAATCGCTGCCGCCAGGTCTTCAGCTCCGGGCCGAAGCTACGCATGTTTGCTAGTGATGCACCCGCTTCGATCTCCGCAGGCCGCGCATTTCTCTATGGGCTCGCCTTGCAATCGGTCATCGATGTTGCCGCGATCACTTCCGACGAACAATGGCTCGTCTGGTCCGAGGATCTCGCCACTACGGCGGCGGAATTATTCACGGGCAATAGCTTCCTCAAAGAATGCCCGGACGAGGCAAAGCTGATCGACTTACCTGTCACCGATCTCGTGATGCTGTTCGATGATTCCACGGCCGGACTCGTTTCCTTGGCAGAAAGCAGACTGCAGCAGATCGGGCGTCCGCTGGTGCTCGGCTTCAGCGAACTCGCCACACCGATGCCCACCTATGCGATGGACCGGCCGATTCTTCACACGGACCTATTGCTGGCCACCCTCACACGTCATTACAGGGTCACGGCGGTGGTCGGTGCTGCGGTGAATCCGGAGTTAAAATCCGCCGTCGAGCGGCTGCCGCTGCGTTCCGTGCAACGCCGCCCTGCCAAGCCCGATGACAAGGTGCCGGACGGCTCAGTGCAAATTCTTCTCAGCGAAGGGGAACCGCGCCTCGTCTCCACCGCCGCAGCTCTGAAAGAAGCACTCTTGCCCTCATCCGTAAAATAAAAGACTCTCGCTGCGGGTAGCCCCGCCGCTTGCAGTTCACATTTCAAAACCTTATGAAAATCCGCCATTTCGCCGCCTCGTTCATACTCTGCCTCTTGCCGCTGCCTGCCAACGCAGACACCTTCATCCTCAAAGACGGCACCTCTATGGTAGGCCGCATCCTCCGTGAAGATCCCACCCACTACTACTTGGAGGTGCAGATCACCAAGAGCATCAAGGACGAAAAAACCGTCGCCAAAGCAGACGTCACCAAGATTGAGCGCGAGCAGTTAGATGTCACCGCCTTCGAGCCAATTTCACAACTCTTGCCTGCGCCGGATTTCCTCACCTCCGAGGAATACGCCGTGAAAATCCAGACCGTGGAGAAGTATCTGGCAGCGCATCGCGGCGGCTCGAAAACCAAGGAGGCCAAGGCAATCCTCAGCACGCTCAAGGTCGAAGCCAACGAGATCCTCTCCGGCGGCATCAAGATGAACGGCAAGATCATCCCATCCAGCGAATATCGCGCGAATGCCTACGACATCGATGCCCGCGTGCTGGAAACGAAGATCCGCGCACTCGCCAAAAACTCGCATCACCTCCAGGCACTCCGCGCCTTTGGGGACTTCAGCCGTGATTTCCGCAACACCAACTCCCACACCGCACTCATCCCGTTGATCGAGCAATTAATCACCAGCTACACCGCCGAGATCAGCCAGCAGCTCGCCAACTTCGACATGCAACTCAAGGAACGCGAAGTCGGCTTGCAACGCATGGCCTCCACCGACCGCGCGGCCACAGAAAAAGCCATCCGCGAAGAGACCGCCGGCTTCGAGGCGCGTCTCAAATCCGAAAAGGAATCCAAGATCGGCTGGGTCACCACCGAGGCATCGTTCAAACCCTCGCTCAATGAGACACTCACCTTCAGCAAGCAAGAATCCACACGTCTCGCCGCCCTGAAAACCGCAGCCATTTCCGACGGTGGGAAAATCTATCGGGACACACTCGGCCTCATCCTCGGTAAGAGTGACAAGACCGCTGTCAGCACCGCGCTCACCGCCGCCAAGTCCGCCATGCTTGCGCCCCGTTACATCACCAGGCTCGAGGAAGCCGCCAGGGCGAGCGGTTTCCTCAAGTGATCGCCAGCCATCCCGCTTCATGTCCTCCGCACGCACCGCCAGCCGCAGCCGCAAGACCGCAGAAACCGCCATCGAACTCTCGATCAACATCGACGGCTCCGGCGTTTCCTCCATCCAGACCGGCATCCCGTTCTTCGATCACATGCTCACGCTGTTCTCGAAACACGGCCTCTTCGATCTCAATGTAAAAACCATCGGCGACATCGAGGTGGACGCCCATCACACCATCGAAGACACCGGCATCGTCATCGGTGATTGCCTGCGCGAAGCACTCGGTAGCAAAGAAGGCATCCGCCGTTACGGCTCCTGCTATCTGCCGATGGACGAGACGCTGGCCCGCGTCGTCGTCGATCTCAGCAACCGCCCGCACCTCGAATTCCGCGCCCCCGCCGGCACCCCGTCCGCGCCTAACATGTCCTTCACCCTCGTCGAGGAATTCTGCCGCGCCCTCGCCTCCAACCTGCGTGCCAACATCCACGTCGAGCTCCTCTACGGCCGCGATGGACACCACATCGCCGAAGCCATCTTCAAAGGACTCGCCCGCGCACTGCGCGATGCCTGCGAACGCGATCCGCGGGTGAAAGGCATCCCCAGCACCAAAGACGCGCTGTGAAAGCCGCACTCATCGACTACGGAGCTGGTAATCTCAGCAGCGTCGCCAACGCCCTGCGCTCCATCGGCGTGGAGCCCGTCATCGCCTCATCGCCCGATGCACTGGATGGAGCCAGCCACATCATCCTCCCCGGCGTAGGCTCATTCGGCGATTGCATGGCCCAGCTAACAGATCGTGGTCTGCTCGCGCCCATCCGCGATTGGGTCGCCACCGGAAAACCCTACCTCGGCATCTGTCTCGGCTATCAGATCCTCTTCGATGGCAGCGAGGAAAGCCCCGGCGTCCAAGGACTCGGCGTCATTGCCGGTGAAGTCCGCCGTTTCCAACAAACACCCGGCCTCAAAATCCCGCACATGGGATGGAACTCCGCCATCCCCCGCAGCCCGGAATCCACCAACTGGTCCGGCCTCGGCAGAGAGCCATACTTCTACTACGTCCACTCCTACTTCCCCGTGCCCCAGGACGTAGCCGTCATCGCCGCCACCACCACCTACGGCGCAGACACCTTCGCCGCCGCCATCGAACTGCCGAACCTACTCGCCTGCCAGTTCCACCCCGAAAAAAGCCAAGACACCGGCATCCGCCTGATCCAGAATTTTTTGGGGCGGTAAGTGCGTCCTTTGACTCAACCATTTCCGCCATGGAAATCATTGTTTATTCACTTTGATTCATCCAGAATTCTGCAGCATCACTCATGGCGGCATCGCTCATTCCTCCTCCACTCGACAGGCGCAGTCCATCACAGGACTTGTCCGCTGTGTTGAGCATGGCGCGGTTCTTTTCCCCACAGTCTTCCATGGATACCGAATCCCTCTACACAAGCGCCGAGGAGCTGTTCACGCTCTTGGAACAACGGAACATTCCACATGTGCTCGTCGGCGGCTTGGCACTGCTGTTTCACGTTGAATCACGCAATACGGAGGACGTGGATCTCATCGTGGCCCTGCCGGATCTCCAGTCACTTCCGGATCTTGATGTGGAGGAGCGAAACGAATGGTTCGCCAAGGCTTCTTTGGGTTCCTTGAGGGTGGATCTGTTGTTCACTGCCAATCCGCTCTTCGCTCTCGTGGCCGCCCAGCATGTGGAGACCCGCACTTTTCGCGGACATACGCTTCACGTCGCCACTGCCGAAGGCCTGCTGCTGCTCAAACTCTACGCGTTGCCCAGCCTCTACCGTCAGGGTCAGATCGCCCGCGCCACACTCTACGAATCCGACATCGCGCTTCTGCTCATCGCTCATCCTGCGGATGATAAAAAACTCCTGTCTGCACTCCGGCCCCACATGATGGAAAGCGACATCCAAGCCCTAGCCGAGGTAATCAACGATGTGCGCGCCCGCATGAACCGGAAGTTCTGAATGCCGATCATTTTAAATGTAATATTGCTCCCCTTAAGACCGCCTCGACGACATCCACGTTTACGGCATTGCCCAGAGCTTTAAAAGCGGCGAGACCAGAAGGCAAAGACCGGAGTTCGCCCATCGATTGGAGTCGTGCGCATTCTCTTGCGGTCATATACCTGTCTTGCCACCCAATTATCGGAATTTGTGTCGAAGTCATTGCCACAAGAGATGGCGAGGTGGTTGGTCGCTTTACCCGCATACCTGATGCCCGGAACTGAATAATGTAGTCCTGGATGCGGCGCTCTTCCCCTTGGCAGTTCCACTCCAGTTTCTGCAGGCTGGTGGGGAACTTCTTGATCTTTGGTAGCCAATTTCTGAGGTGAGGTGCATGTCTGGCCCAGAACTCACGATTCTGCCTGATGAAGTCTTGTTTCCACTTGGGGAAGCCTTCTGAATTCAATGCATACTTCGGTAACTTCTGCAGGAGTTCCACTCGTTTTAATTCCTCCAATGGACAGCCAAATGCGCCGAGACTTCTGCGGAGTTTTGGCAGAGGTAACGCTGCCAACGGTCCTTGGTCGTAAGGGTAAGTGGCACCGAACTCCATGCTCCAGATGGGGAATGACGGTAGTAGATCACATTCAGGAATACAGTCGAGAAACTGCTGCCAAGTCTTGATGCACTGCACAACTTGGAGACTGAGTGCAGTTGCTTCAGCGGGGTTTTCGTCCAGGATGGAGTGTATGGAGAGGTCGTGATGAATGCCTGCTTCCGGCCAGTTGAAAGGCTTACTTTTCTTCCGCGTGGCCAGTAGATAAATTCGCTCACGAATTTGGGGCACGCCGAACTGATGAGGCGAATATTGACGGTGTTGTACGAAATAACCTTCGGCTTCCAGTGATTCTTTGACACGTGAGTATGTATGTCCTGCGTCATGGCGCACAAAATGGGCTACATTCTCCAACAAGACTAGCTTCGGACGGTGGATTTTGATGATGGAAAGGATGTTCCAGAAAAGTGTCCCCCTTTGTATGTCATCCATCCCGGCTTGATCACCAGCTTTTGAGAAAGGCTGGCAGGGGAACCCGGCACAGAGCAAATCGTGTTTTGGAATACTCTCTGGTTTGACTTCCCTAATGTCACCAGCAGGCATCACCCCAAAGTTTTCTTTGTACACTTGGCGTAGCCCCGGCTCGATCTCCGAAGCAAATACACAACGCCCACCACATCGAACTGCAGCCTGGTGGAACCCGCCGAGTCCCGCAAAGAGATCAATGAAACGAAATACGCGGTTGGATTTTGCCCGGATCATGCGGCGAGCGGAAGTTTCTTCACATAGGGCAGTAACCACTTGCTCAGTTTTTTCCCAGTCGCCGCACTTATCCAGTCTGCCTCTGGGCCAGCAGCAGCTAGGCGAAGCCTGTCCATTAGGAGACCTTCGGATCTTAGGGCGTAGTGATCAAACCGTGACCGAGGCAGAATTTCGGGAGTCACTACAGCGCGACGCGGAAGACTGGTAGGTACGAGATGTACCAGTTTCTTCCACAATTCGAGGTCTGGCTCTTTCAGTTTGTCCGGAAGATTCGCGCCACTCGCACACTGAATGAAAAATGCTGGGAAATTGCCCCGCTGGTCCGGAAACTCTCTATAGCATACAATATCCATTTGAGCTTCTTTTACCTGTCTGTTGGTCCATCGTTTTAGATCCCCAACCTCGCCACAGAGCCGGTCGGCGACACCTTGGATAACTTTCCTTCCTCCTTCCATTCGTCCCTTTGCCCAACCTGTCTGATGGATAGTCCAGCCGGGAAATAAATGCTTCAACGCGGGACAGACAATATCTTCAAAGTTCGCTCCCTGTTCGTTGTAGTCAAATTTGCAGAGTTTCGCCCAGGTTTTATGATGATGAGCGTACGAAACAAGCAAGCAGAAGGCGTAGGCAGAGGCCTCTGAATAAGAATCAACACGCGCCGCAATAGTTTGGCCTTCGATCTTGAACGGTGAATGGCCTCCAGTCTGCCGAATTCGCTCCCGAAGCCTCGCCCATATCTCCTCAGCAAATGCGCGGGAGTCGGCTCTTCCCAACAAACCTGATTCTTCGAGTAAGTCCCCGACGTCGGTCCTCGTCACAGATGATAAGAAAAACAAAGCTTCTGCTTCAATCCAGTCACACGCCTGCTCGATCTGCGGCCCCGCATCCTCTTGGTCAGGTCTGCGGAAGGTACTAGGTATTTCGAGTTTCATTCAATCCTCTGAACAGAGCGAGTCCTTTACCGCAGGAAAAAGACGGATTAGTTGCTTAGTACTGCGTCCAAGCCGGGCACTGGCTTCCTCCAATTTTTTGTTTTTGGCGTGATGATGAGCGACTCTGAGCGCTTCCTCTACTTTGTCGGTGGCATCCTGAACCAGTTTGATAGCTTCCGGTAAATCACCGCCAGCCATGCGAACAGCAACTTCGAAGCTTGGCGAATGCGATCTTCGCAGGTATTCCACGGCTTCCGGAGATTCAAGCACCCTGCCGAATCGGTCCACTTGTCGAGAGTCTGAGAACAATGGCAGACGTTTCTCGTCCCCGAAAAGCCAAAGCGCGAAATCACGGAGTGCATTCAAATGTCTTTTCGGAATGCCCTCTCGAACTTTTTCCGGTGCCTGACTCACATCAATGTGTAGAAATTGCTGGGTTCCTTGATTACGCAGGGATAGATAAAAAACGCTGAATCGATTTTCGAAGTTCTCCGCAGGGATGTCGCATTCTTTTTCAATTTGGACAAAGATAGAATGCGCTGCATAATTCTGACGCACAGCCACTACTGTGGAACCGATCTTACGCCGCACTTCGTCGTAAGACATTCCCTGTTCGACCATGCGGGCGATAAACTTCGCCTTTTCGGAAGGTGCCCACGGCTCGATGCCGGTCACATGCCGAAAACCTAAAAATGCCTGCACCGAATCCCGGTTCGGAGCCAAGAGATAAGGAATGCTGGTGAATAGCCCATGTGGAGCCTTGTGTCCCGTCACAAGTTCCTTCCACTTGGGGCTGGCAGGTTTCCCTTGGAGTGCTTCCCGCAGGCGCAGGAGAGCGCTAAGTCTCCTGTTGCCTTCGATAACAATCAACTTGCCCGGTTTGGGCGATTTGATGCAAATGAGAGCTTCCTGTGTCCAAAAGCCGCCATTTTCCAAGAAAGACACCGCCAACTCATCTACTTTCCACTCTGCCATCTCCTTCAGCAAGGCGGGCTGGTCCAGCGGCTTGGCGGTAGTCCGTCTCCCAAGCCGAGGATTCTCCGGATCGAGGAGCAGGTCATCGAGTTGCGCGTAGGCGATGGAGGTTTGAATGGGCATGACTACTCGTCGCAGTTTTTGCGGAGGAGGGAGTGGAGTTTTTTGGCGAAGTCGGACATGAGTAACTGGCGAGAGGAATACAGGAGAGAGGCGGCTTGTCCAGATCGGATCGGGGCCAGGGACGGCGGGGAGATTATCCCTTCTCCGCCGTCAGTCGTTGTGATCCCCAGACTGCTAGGAAAGTGACTGCGAGCAGCAGTGTGCTGAGGGCGTTGATGACGGGTAACTCGCGGCTTTTCTTGATCATGCTGTAGATGACTACCGGCAGGGTGTCTGCGCCGGGGCCTTTGACGAAGAAGGTGA
>JANMLQ010000237.1:0-2661 GCA_031372635.1 Akkermansiaceae bacterium
ATCCGCCGCGCCGCGTGGGAGCTAGTCGAAGAATACTGGCAGGCCAACAAACTCGACCCCGATGAACTCCGATTTTCGCGATCTGTTACGTCTGTTCGCCGAGCATGAAGTGCGGTATCTGATCGTGGGTGGATACGCGGCTCTCATCGCCGCAAAGAGCATCGCTGCTCGTCATCAGGATCGCTAAGACATGTCGAAAATCGAGCGGGCGCTGTAACTATCCAGCTCCGGCACCCAATCCCAACGGGATTGTGCATCTCAGCCCAGGGTTGTCCCGCAACGCGGGGCTACCCTGGGATGGAAGCCTGATAGAATCCGCAACTCCAACGGAGTTGTGCAGGGCGGGGTTTGAAGCCGGTTTTGACAGAATCATTTGGGACAGAATCATTGAAGACCGGAATGACCGTCATCCAGTAGTGATGAATTTTTCCAAATGATTCTGTCGAAAATGATTCTGTCATACCTCTTCGCAGCTACGACCGCATCCCTCGTGATCGGAATCCCGTTGGGATTCAAGAATCCACCTGAACAGTAACCGGGCGCGTAAGGGTGCTGGCTCAAGAAACCCGACTTGATCTTGAGCCGCCTCATTCCTTGCCAGACCGCTGGTTTTTCGCGCGTAATCGCCTCGATGAAAATCCCCGTGCTCGCCCTACTGCTTCTCCTGCCATTGTGCGCAGAGGAAATCCCTTCCGCCCAACTCATGAAGACCAATGCTGCGAAGTTCCTCGCTGCGCTGGATGAGGCGCAGCGCGCCAAGGCATCGCTGCCGTTTGATGGCGAGGATCGCGAGAACTTCCGCTTCAAGCCCGGCCCGCGCAAAGGGTTGCCACTCAAGGAAATGAACGAGAGCCAGCGCGACCTAGCGATGAAATTGCTGGAGTCCGCACTCAGCGACAAAGGACGGCTCAAGGCGATGCAGATCCTCACGCTCGAGAGCGTGCTCGCGGACATGGAGAAACGCCCGGACTATCGTGATTCGGGAAATTATTTCGTGTCGTTCTTCGGCACGCCCGGCAGCGAAACCAAGTGGGGATGGAAATTCGAGGGCCATCACCTCTCGCTCAACTACACCGTCATCGGCGGCAAAGAAGTCGCAGTGACGCCATCGTTCTTCGGCGCGAATCCCGCCGAAGTTCGTGAGGGTGAGCACAAGGGTCTGCGCGTGCTCAAGGCCGAGGACGAACTTGGCCATGCCCTTCTCGCCTCACTGCTGGAAGGCGGAAAAAAGGAAGTGGTTTTCAGCGACAAGGCTCCGGCTGAAATTCTAACCGATGAGAACCGCAAGGTCACCGCGCTGCAACCGGTCGGTGTCCCCGCAGGTGAAATGACCGCTGCGCAGAAAAAGGCCCTCTACGATCTGATTTCCGAATACACCGGACGCCATCGCAAGGATCTCTCAGAGGCAGACCTGCGGAAAATCACCGAAGCAGGCATCGCGAAAATCCGTTTCGGCTGGGCCGGTGGAACCAAGCCCGGCGAGGCGTGGTATTACCGCATCCAAGGCCCCACCTTTCTCATGGAAGCGGCGAACACTCAGAACAACGCCAACCACATCCACGTCACTTGGCGAGAATTTGAAGGCGATTTCGGCCACGACATCATGTCCGAGCACTACCAGCAGCACGGCGGCCAATAGGCTGCCCGGATTTGCCCGGCAATAGTTTTGACCGGGCACGGACCATGCCGTAAATGCACGCCCGTAACCTGCCTGCCACTCCCATGTCCAAGGTCCCCACCATTATCTACACGAAGACCGACGAAGCCCCCGCGCTCGCCACCTTTTCCTTCCTGCCCATCGTCCAAGCCTTCACCCGGCACTCGGGCATCACGGTAGAAACCCGCGACATCTCGCTGGCCGGCCGCATCATCTCCGCGTTTCCCGATTTTCTAACCGATGCCCAAAAAACCGGTGACGCACTCTCCGAACTCGGCGCACTCACCCTCCTGCCGGAAGCAAACATCATCAAGCTTCCTAACATCTCCGCCTCCGTCCCGCAGCTCAAGGAAGCCATCGCCGAGCTGCAAGCCAAAGGCTACAAACTCCCCAGCCTCCCGGAAAACGCGACCACCGATGCCGAGAAGGACATCAAGGCCCGCTACGCCAAAGTCATGGGCTCCGCCGTGAACCCCGTGCTCCGCGAAGGAAACTCCGACCGCCGCGCTCCAAAGGCCGTCAAGGATTACGCCAAAAAGCACCCGCACTCGATGGGCGCATGGTCCGCCGACTCGAAGACCGCCGTCGCCTCAATGGACGGCAAGGGCGACTTCTTCTCTAACGAAAAATCACTCACCGTCGATCAAGCTACCGACGTCCGCATCGAGTTCGTCGCCGCCGATGGCAGCGTGAAGGTTCTCAAGGAATCCACTCCACTCAAGGCCGGTGAGATTCTCGACGCCACCTTCATGAGCAAGGCCGCACTCGTTGATTTCCTCGGCAAGCAAATCACCAGAGCCAAGTCCGAAGGCTTGCTTTTATCGCTTCACATGAAGGCCACCATGATGAAGGTCAGCGACCCCATCATCTTCGGCCACGCCGTTGAGGTTTTCTTCAAAGATCTCATTACCAAACACGCGGCCACTCTCAAGGAACTCGGTGTCGATTTTCGCAACGGTTTCGGCGACCTTGTTGCCAAAGTGGCGGCGGTTTGCAACCGCCAA
>JANMLQ010000257.1:0-2533 GCA_031372635.1 Akkermansiaceae bacterium
TGTGGAAGAAGCACGCCAAAACCAAAGCCCAATACGGACGAGACTACTGCGATGAACGCCTGCACGAACATTACGGACTCATCCGCTTCGCCCTGAAGACCAAATGGCGACACTCATGAAGCAAACCGAAGAACAGCACTCTACTCAACCCCACGGGCGATCCGCGCTCCATCAGACGCCGGACTCTTCGTGCGGCGGATGATCCTTGGGCACGATGATGAGGAACTTAGTCTCGCGGCCGGGAGTCGATGTGACGCTGATGTTTCCGCCGTGGGCCTCGATGGCGCGCTTGACGATGGAGAGTCCGAGGCCGGTGCCTTTGATCTCGCGCTGGGAGTGATGTTTTTCCACCCGATAGAAGCGGCGGAAGATGTGTGCTAGGTCCGCGCTGGGGATGCCGATGCCGTTGTCCGCGATCCAGATGTGATGGCTGTCTTCCATCAACTTGCAGCCGATCTCGACGCGCAGGCCGGGGTGGGGGTTTTGTTTGAGGGCATTCTCGACGAGGTTGAAGAGCACCTGCGTCCAGTAGAAGCGGTCGCCGTGGAGGATGAGTGTGTCATCCGGCATGACGACGCTGACTTCCGCGTTCTGGGCGCGGATGACGGATTCGAGGCGTTCGAGAATGTCCTTGATGCAGGAGCGGAAACGGAAGGGCTCGATTTTCAGCGTGTTCAGCTCGCCGGATTCGAGGCGGGAGATGACGAGCATGTCCTCGACGATGCGTGAGATGCGCTCGGCGTGTTTGCGCATGACGGAGAGGAAACGGCGGGCCATTTCCGGGTCGTCGAGCATGTTGTCATCAAGCAAGTTTTCGAGGTAGCCGCTGATGATGGCCATGGGGGTGCGCAGCTCGTGGGAGGCGTTTGCCACGAAGTCTTTGCGGATCTGCTCGATCTGGTGCTCGGTGGTGACGTCCCGGATCATGACGCGCGTGAGGGGATCCACAGCCTCGGCTGAGGGCAGTCTGGCGGCATCAATAATCCAGGCATTGGTGCCGCGGTTTTCCTGATCGCCGCGCGGCGAGCTTTGCTGGGGCAGGACGACTCGGGATTGCACGGTCTCGCCGGTTTCCAGGCAGCGGAGCAGCGCTCTGGAAAGCCGTGGATCGAGGAAGGTTTCGCTGACCGGGCGCTGAATAAGTTCGCGCGAGCCGAAGAGTTCGAGCGCTGCGGAGTTGGCGAAACGAATGATGCCCTGGGCGTCCACAAGCAGGAAGGCATCGCCGAGTGCGTCGAGCAGTCGGTTGCGTTCTTCACGGGCTTGTAAGAGGTCGTTTTCAAGGCGGAGTTTCCAGGCGATGGTATCGGCTTTCGAGGCTTCGCGGGAGGCGCGCAGACGGAGCGCGACGATGGTCAGTGCGGCGAGGGCGGCGAGGGCCGCGAAAATGGGAATTGAGTCGGTCATCCGTCGTTTGCAAGCACCCGATAGCCGACGCCGCGCACGGTTTCAATCAGCGATCCGTGGGTGCCGAGTTTCTGGCGCAGGCGTTTCATGTGGGTGTCCAGGGTGCGGCTATGGGCGGCATCGCTGTAGCCCCAGATGGTACGCAGCAGTTCGTTGCGGTCCTGTGGCTTGCCGCAGCGTTCGCAGAGGAAAAGCAGCAGCTTGAACTCGGTGGAGGTGAGTTCGGCAGGCTGGTTATCGAGGTAGAATTTGAGGGCGTTCTTGTCGAAACGGAAGGGGCCGTAGCTGAAATCCACTGAACCGGGAGGGGCATCGGAGCGTTTCAGGATAGCCTGGATGCGGAGCATGAGTTCCTTCGGGCTGAAGGGCTTGGTGAGGTAGTCATCAGCTCCGGCTTCGAGGCCCTGGATGCGGTCCTCGGTCTGGGCGCGGGCGGTGAGCATGATGACTGGGACATCGACGGTGCGGGGATCGCGGCGCAGCTCACGGAAGACCGCATAGCCATCCCGGCCGGGCAGCATGAGATCGAGCACGATGAGGTCCGGGCGTTCCCGGAGCGCGGTTTCGGTGCCTTCGATACCGTCATGGGCCTTGATGACCTCATATCCAGCGCGTTGGAGATTGAAGCCGATGAGGTCGGCGATGTCTTGTTCATCCTCAACGATCAGAATGCGATGCATGCGAAGTCAAGTTAGGTGGCGCTGCAAGCAAGCGGGAAACCCTCGCATGTGACGATTTAGTCACAATAGATCTTTGCTAACGATGCTGCCCGGAGTGGTGGTGCGGGCGATGCCGATCTTGATGCCGGCCTCGATGGTGTGTTCACGCCGGTGCGGACGCCATCGCCGAGGATGGCTCCGAGCTTGAGGCGGCCGGTATTGATGGGTTTTCCCTGAATCATGGAAACGTGGTGGCGGCCATCGTGGCGGTGGTTTTCCGTGCAGGTGCCGGCCCCGAGTGTGACGTGGGTGCCGATGATGGAATCCCCGACGTAGCACTGGCGGGAAATGTAGGAGTTGTTGTAAACGATGGAGTTTTTCACCTCCGCGCCGTTTCCGACGTAGCAGTTCGCGCCGATGCTGGTGGCTCCGCGGATGTAGGCGTTCGGGCCGATCTGGCTGTTCGG
>JANMLQ010000267.1:0-1619 GCA_031372635.1 Akkermansiaceae bacterium
GTGCAGGCCGAGCGCCAGCACGAACCCGGCTTCGCCCACCCGCCGGACACCAAGTGGATGTGGGAGTTCGAGCGCTCGTTCCACTACACCGAGACCGCCGACCAACGCCGCGCCATCGACGAAACCAAACTCGATCTCGAACAACCGCGCCCGATGGACCGGCTCATCTGCGGTGATGTCGGATTCGGAAAAACCGAAGTCGCCATCCGTGCGGCCTTCAAGACCATCACCGGCGGCAAACAAGTCGCCATCCTCGTGCCCACCACCGTTCTAGCAGAACAACACTGGCGCACCTTCCGCGAACGCATGTCGGACTATCCGATCCGTGTCGATCTGCTCAACCGCTTCCGAACGCCTTCGGAAATTCGCGATACCATCGCAGGAGTCGCCGATGGTTCCGTGGACCTCGTCATCGGCACCCACCGGCTGATTTCCGGCGATGTAAAATTCAAGGATCTCGGCCTTGTCGTCGTCGATGAGGAACAACGCTTCGGAGTCGCGCATAAGGAAAAGTTCAAACAACTCTTCCGCCAGGTGGATGTATTAACTCTCTCCGCCACACCGATCCCGCGAACGCTCTACATGGCTCTCATGGGCGCGCGCGACATGTCCACCATCGACACCCCGCCACCTAACAGAGTGCCCGTTTCCACCACCGTCTGCGCCTACGACGAACGCGTGATCCGCGATGCCATCCGCCGCGAGATGAAACGCGGCGGGCAGGTCTTCTTCCTCCACAACCGCGTGAAAACCATTGAGCAAATGCGCACACGCATCGCCGAACTCGTTCCCGAGGCACGCATTCTCGTCGGCCACGGCCAGATGGAAAAGGACGAGCTCGAAGTCGTCATGCACACCTTCGTCAAGGGCGAGGCAGACGTTTTACTCGCCACCACCATCATCGAGACCGGCATCGACATCCCGAACGCCAACACCATCCTCATCGACCGCGCCGACCGCTTCGGCCTTGCCGATCTCTATCAGCTCCGCGGTCGCGTGGGCCGAGCCGGGGAAAAAGCCTACGCCATCCTACTGCTGCCGCGCGATATGATGACTCAGGGCGACGCACGCAAGCGCATCCACGCCATCAAACAATACACCGCGCTCGGCTCCGGTTTTAAAATCGCCATGCGCGACCTCGAAATCCGTGGCTCGGGAAATTTGTTAGGCACCAAACAATCCGGCCACATCGCCCAGATCGGCTTCGAGCTTTACTGCCAACTCCTAAAGCAATCCGTCGAACGCCTCAAAGGCCGCAAAGACGCACCGCGAGGAGAAGCAACATTCAAGGCCGACTTCATCATCACCACAGAAGCGCAGTGGCTGAAAAGTAGCGGCGATCACCGGTCGCCGCAAACATCCACCATCCCCGCTTTCATCCCCGCCAACTGGCTCAGCGAAACCTCGACCCGCATCAGCGCCTACCGAGAACTCTCCGAAGCCGGCACCGAAAAAGCCGTCGATGCACTCGAAGCCTCATGGCGCGACCGCTTCGGCCGCATCCCCGAAGCCGCCGCGCAGCTCATCACCATCGCCCGCATCAAAGCCCTCGCCGCCGCCGAAGGCATCTCCTCCGTCGAGATCCAAGGCCAACGCCTCATGCTCCACCGAGGCGGCGA
>JANMLQ010000271.1:0-4873 GCA_031372635.1 Akkermansiaceae bacterium
TGAGGATGGTGCGGATGCTGCCGCCGGAAACGGAGGTGATGCTTTCCACATAGCGGTCGCCAGAGCCAAGGGTGCCGCTGCCGTCCACGTCGATTCCGCTGCGGTGGATGCTGCCGGCTGAGTCGTAGGGATCGGTCTCGGTGATGAGTTTCCTGCCGCTGGGTTCATTGACGCGGACGCGGCGGAGGGTGGATGTGGGATCGCTGTGGAGGATGTCGGTAGTACCGGTGGGAGTCTGGATTTTGCGGATGCGGCCCCAGGCATCGGTCCAAGTGCTTTGGGATGCGGCGGCTTGGCCGGAGTATGCGCTGTATGTCTTGAGCAGACCGTTTTCCACGCTCAGGCCGCTGCCGGTGGTGCCATTGAAGGGGATGGTGGGGCCGGTGGCGGTGGCGGCGGTGCCGTCGTCCCTGCGGAGGGAGGCTTGGTAGGTGCCGAGCAGGGTGGAGCGGGTAACGCCGGTGGAACTGTTGCCGTGATCGAGGCCGAGGTTGTCGGAGACGCCGTTCCAAGTGGTGTTATGGGAAGTGAGGCGGCCGAGGGAATCGCGGGTGACATTGATCGAGCCTGCTGCGCCGCCGGTGATCGTCGCGGCAGTGCTGTATGCGGCGTAGGTATTGGACGAGCTGATGCCGTTGTAGCTGGTGGAGCCGGGGCGTCCGAGGGAGTCGTAACCTGAATAGGAAGAGGCGGTGCCGAGCAGGCTGGTGTGGGATGTGAGGCGTAGCAAGTCGCCGTCGAAGTCCCAAGATGAGTGTTTTCCGGTGTTGTAATCGGTGCGTTTCTTAGGTGCGCCCCATGGGGTGTGAAGACTGAAATCACCACCGCTTGTTTGCACCTCGCCACCTTGGATGAAGTAAGACTTTTCGGAAACGGGAAAGCCACGGGCATTCACGTTGCGCACAGTCCGGGTGCCACGGCTCACAGAAGCGCCGGAAACCAGGCCGTCTTCCAGCGTGAGTGTGTAGGCTCCATCACCGCCAATATCCCAATCAAAGGTGGAACCGGTGCCGTCGGAACGATTGATTTTGTGAGGCAGGCCGGGGAGTCCGGTGGTGGCGGTGCCGTATTCAATTTCATGCCATGCGATAGCTGCGCCGGCTGCGCCTTCGGCAGAGGTCGAACTTTTCACCTTGTTTCCGCCATCAGAGAATTCCGTCCAAGTGGTGGCGATTGTGGAGTTGTTGTATTTGGAGACCGCCTTGTATTCCCCTCCGGTTGCAGTGCATTCCGTGGTCCACGGGTCTTGTGACGCGGAAACGAGCAAACCTTTGGCGTCCCAAGTGTATTCTGCATCGGGCTGGATGCCGCCGTAGTCTATGGAGACGGAGGTGGGCCACTTGCCGAATCCGAAAGAGGCCGTGCCAGTAATGGTTTTTTCCGCTGTGCTGATTTCCCAATCCGCCGGCTGTTGGTCGCTGAATGGATTGAGCGTGGCTGAGGTAAGAGAGGTGATTTCCTGTCCGTCGTGAAAACTCCGCACGGAAATTTCCGACTCGGGAAAATTGTTTCCGGACAGCGATGTGTTTACAACGATCTCCTTCCTGAGTTTTTCGGACGTTCCTTGGGTGTGTCTGAGCGTCCATGACCATTCTCCTGCCTCTGCCCACCACCATTCCCCACCCAACCAGTAATTGTATCCGTAATTCCAATTCGAGTATCCCAGTCCTTGGTTCGGCAGGACATGGTTGGCCTTGATTTCATATTTTTCTCCACTGCTGCCGGTAGCTTCAAGTTTTTCGGAGTCGTGAGGATGAGCCGTTGTGTCCGCGCCCGGATAGCTGAATGTCCAGGTGCGGATCAACGCCATACCGCTGGTGGACAGGGCTTCACCCGGTGTGGGTTCTGGAGAATCCGCCGGGCGGCGATAAATCTTAACTGTGTAGCCACCGTAGTGGCTGGAAGAGTAATCAATGGCCGCCACGAGATCGCGCCCCGCCACCTGTTTGAGGCGCGGGCGGTCCCAAGCGATGTAAAGAGTAGTGGTATCATGCTGCGTCGTGTTGCCGCCGCTGTATTGGTAAGGCCATCCCATGCTGTTCGCCGGGAGGCTCTGCGCTCTGCCGGAGCGGTCGTTTTCATAAACGACATGGTAATCGGAACCACTGCCCGCAAATTGAAGCGAATACGTTGAATCGAAGCGGGGCATCAAATGCTGGATATCCCACAAATGAAGACCAAAGTCATAAATGTGATTCAGAAATGATTCGTCATAAACGTAGGAATTGTTGTAGCTGTCGTGATTTGCACCCTCCCCTTGCGGACCACAGGAAATGAGGCCATTGCCCGGCCCATTCAGGCCCGCCCCCAGATCAATGCCAAACAACAGGTTCGGGCGCGGATGGAGCAGCAATTCCCCGCTGCCGTTGTTGCCAGCCAGAATCCGGGCGGAACTTTCCAGCTTTCCAGCCATCCCCGCCGCATCCACACCACGGGTAAAGGTGGGCTTGAACACTACGTAAAATTTACAGCCGATCTGCCAATTCTGCTCATAGGAATGGATGTAGTTATCGGAATGGCCGGGATCGGTGTTTGGGAGCGTCCACTCTTTCTTATGCTGATAGCCAGATTCCACGAATTTCCGCTCGTTCTCGGAAGTCGCCACCCATTCACCATTTACCGTAGCTGTAGGAGGACTTGTGAACAAGGGTACACTACCCGAACTGCTGCTGCCTTCCACTATATACCCGGATTTTGTCTCATCAAATTCCGTGGCTGCACCCTCGATATCGATCTGGTGCCAGTGACTGCGCCGAAGGATGTACACCGTGCCGCCGATCTGGATTCCTTCTCCTCCAGGCGCAGTGGCTCTGACCTTTGCTTCAGTTGGGTATGACGCACTTAACTCGATGCGTAGCTCGCGGATGAGGGTTTCCACTCCCTCTAGTTCCGTGAGAGACTGGCTGTAGTTACCTTCCACTCCCAAATTCGCCTGAAAGCCGTAGCTTGCCCCGCCTCCTGCATCCTGCGTACTGGATTCAAGATTGCCGGGACCGATCGCATCCGGCATCCAGCTTGCCAAATCGACCACCTCGTCATTCCGATCATGAATCTCAACGCGGGGTTCCAAGTTCTCGTCTTCATTCTCATCATCAGGATCATCGTAAACTACTACTTCGTGCACATCCGTCGTGTCTCTGTGCGACTTGCTATTAAAAGCCGCAGGCCAGCGGATGAGACGCAATGCACGGACACGCAGCGCAAGCAAACGAAGCAGTTCCTGATGGTTTTCAGGTGTGGCCCGTGGCAAGGGATCGAAGTCGCCCGACGCGTAAGTCTTGAGCGTCCCCACAGTACCTTGAGCTACATATTCCTGCGGACTGGAGTTGAGGTAAATATCCTTCAATTCGTCAAAAATCCCCACAGCTTGGTTGAGCAGTGCAGTTTTGTCAGCAATGCCCAGCCCATCGACGGCAGACTTTGTGGGATTTTTACCCACTTCCACCCAGTCGATCGGTCTGTCATCCGGGATCGGAGAGGTTTGATCATTGTGCTCATTCTCCAGATGAATCGCTACCTGCTCCTGCTGGATGAGCAATCGCTGACGGTCGGACAGGGAAATCACCACATCGTAAAGGGTCTGCCCCTGAGAAAGACCCTGACAAGCAAGGAACATCAGAAAAAAGAGGCGGCATGTTTTCATCCAGGCGGGCGTTGTCATTTCATTCAGTCAGTCAGAGTTGGAAAATTCGGCTGGGTGGGAAACGAGGTCATTCTTCTGTAGACACCTGCAACAGCACTTTCGGATTGTCCTTACGCATCGGATGGTGACCTGTTGCGTTTTCCGTAGCGTTGCTCATGCCGTCTGTTTCCGAATCCAGCGCGTTGTCGTTGCCACCAGACGTGGAGGCGCTGTCGTAGGGACCATATCCAAACGTCACCTCAAAGATATTGGAAAGCCCGTCGCCATCGAAATCCGCGTCCTGCGCTTTCTCTAAGCTGGTGATCGCTGGATCGTCGATGCAAAAGAGCCGGAAGAAACTTTTCGGAGCCGTGCCCGCCAGCCCCCGACTGTGCATGCCATCGCCGAAGTCGATGAACGGTGCGTAGAACCAAGTCTGCATATCGAGCGTCCATTGGAGGAAGTAAATCCGGCCCTGCACTCCCTGCCAATCCGCCGCAAAAGTACCGGGTGCCGCCTGAGTGAACGCCACTTGCGGCTGGGGTGCCATGTCAGCGGAAATCGAACTGGTTAGAAACGCAGCGGGCAGCAGCGCGGGAAAGGATTTGAAAAACGATTTCATCAGTTGCCTCCTCCTTGTTTGATCGTTGCCGCAGGCAGACCGACTGGCTGTTCCCGCTCCCAGAAATGCACCGTCACATCATCGGGAACCGGCGGATGCGCGGTTAACCAAGCCCGTCTGGCCTCTTCGGCCTTGACCCGGTCCGCATAAGCCTGCGCCATGCGCTCACCTTCGCGGCGGTAGAGTTCATGCATGTCGCTGATGGCTAGCGCCGCGTCCGCATCGGGCGCGGTGTCCGTAATCACATAGGCAGGCACGCCGTCCGGAAGCGCGGGAATTTCCGGAGGGTTGTATGCAATGCCACGCGCGGCCATGAGCGCCGCACGCTTTGGGGTGACTGCATCCCCGACTCCGATGTGTAGATCATAACGGCGGATCGCGCCGTCTGCACCCGTCACCTCGAAATTTCCGAAGCCGCTGAAATGCTTAAAATCCAGATTCGACCACGCCGTGACCTCAGTTCCAGCCCTTCCGCTCCGCTGGCAGCGCAACAGCGTCCGGCTATGCTCAAAGACCGTAGCAGTAACGAAAATGAAGCGAGGTGCCGGCTGCCCCCCGCCGGGATGCGGCCTGCGGAAGTGCGAATGAATCGGCGGCGGAGGGGGCGGTGGATCGGGCAGCTTCGGATC
>JANMLQ010000002.1:0-5290 GCA_031372635.1 Akkermansiaceae bacterium
GAGGGTGGTGGGCAGTGGCTGGTAGTCGCTGCCGGAGTTGGCGGTGCCGCCGGTGGTGTGGAGTAGGATGGTGAGTTGCTGGGTGGCGGGTTGCGCGAGCCATGCGGTGATGGTGCTGCCGCGTGGCTGGCCTGCGGCGACGTTGGGTTCTGTTAGGCGGCGCTTGTCCATGCGCAGGCGGACTTGCGGCGGGCCTGCGGGGATGGTGGAAATGCCGAGTGCATCGGCGACGACGAAGCCATTGGTGCCTGCGTCGGTGATGGTGACGCTGCCTGTGCTGCCTGCGGCGAAGGAGAAATCGCCGAGTTTATACCAAGTGCCACCGGACTGGCGCTGATTGATGGTGAGGGATTGCGTGCCGCCGCTGAAGTTGACGGTGACGGGGACGTTGGTGGCGCGGTTGCTGAAGGAGGTCCAGCGGAGGAAAACCGGGTAGGTGCCTGCGGTCGGGATGTTAGGTGTGAAGACGACGGATTTGGAGCCGTTGCCTGCGTTTCCATCATGGAGGTAATCGCTGCCGATGTAGCCGGAGTTGCTGGTGCTGGAAGTCCATGCGCCGGTGGTGAGGAAAGTGGGTGCGCCGTCGCTGTTATCAACGATGAGGTTTGGCTCTCCGGCGGTGTTGGATGATTGGAGGCCGAGCGCGTGGAAGAGCACGGGTGTCATGAAGAGCGAGTAGCCATTGGCATTCGGATGGACGCCGTCCGGCACATGCACGCGGAAGGCGGGGCTGCCTTTGTCTAACAGCGCGCGCCAGGCGGGCATGTGGTCGATGAATGGCAGGCCGTTGGCATTGGCGTAGTCGCGGCAGTCTTGCTGATAGAGTTCGAGTTCCAGGCGTGGGTCGAAGGATTCGCCGGGTTGGAAATCGCGCGGGTTCATGAGTTGAATGATGATTTCACAATCGGGCCGTGCGGCGCGGATGGCATCGACCATGGCATCTAGGTTGGCGACGGCTTGCTGGCGGGAAATGTTGAGTGTGGTGGCGGCGTCGTTCATGGAGAACTCGATGAAGACGGCATCGGGATTGTGGGCGATGACTTTGCTTTGCAGGTTGGTGAGGCTCCAGTCGGATGCTTTGCCTGAGCCACCGCTGTTCACCCAGGTGGCGAGGCCGGGATAGTAACCTTGCACGGCGCTTTGCAGTTGGGAAACCCAAGCACCACCGGCGGTGAGGCTGGTGCCGTAGAGCACGATTTTCTGCGCGTTTCCACTGGCGAGATTTTGGATAAACTTCGCGGCGAAGGGGATGGAAACGGGGTCGCTGCTGACCGGATTGCCGGTGGCGATACCCGCAGCGGCGGCGGGTGTGACGCGGAAGACGAGGTGCTTGCCTTTGTCTGCTGCGGTGAGCTGATAAGTCTTCGCGGTGGCTCCCGGGATGGCGGTTTCCGAGCCGGTGAACTCGGCTTCGTTGTTGCGGAACCACTTGAACTGGGAGGCTCCTTCAGCATCGTTGTCGGAGTCGGTGTAGGTGTGGTTTCCACTGAGTGTGTTGCCGATGACTGCGGAGCCGGTGATGGCGACATCGCTGGCGGAGGGTGCGGTGTTGTCCGGGACTTTGACGAAGGCGACGGCATCGGCGATGACCTTGCCATCGGTGCCGACGGTGGAGAGTTTGATGGTGTGGGTGTTGCCCGCATTGAAGAACCATGAGCCGACTTCGACTGCAAATCCGTGGTTGTTTCCCTGCTTCATGTTCCAGGTGACGTTGGCGGTGCCATTGGCATGTTGGATGGCGATGGGGACGTTCGACGCGCGGTCGCTGCCGGGTTTGTAGAGGAGTGAAATCTGATATTTCCCGGTCTCCGGAATGGGCAAGGTGTAGGTCGCCTGTGAGGGCGCGGCGGCGGTGCCGACGAGGAACTTGAACTCGAAGAGGCCGACGATTCCTGTGGCCGTGGCCTGCGTCCAGGTGCCGGTGGTGGAAAAATTCGCGGCCTCCGTGTAGTGGATGACGTTGCCGGTGAGTTTGTTGTTAGGGAGAGCGATGCCGAGGGTGGCGGTGCCTGCGGGGCCGATGTCGGCGGCGAAGGGCGGGGTGATGACTGTGGTGGACGATGGGTTGTTGGCGACGTCGAGGTTCCAGTTGCTCCAAATGGTTTTCACGGAGCCGCTGACGGAGTTACAGATCCAGTTGTCGCGCACGGTGGTGTTGCTGCTGTCCCAATCGAGGAAGATGCCATTGGCGAGTCGGCGGGTGACGTTGCCGTCGGGTTTCTGTTCGTAGCCCCAGATGTCGTAGAGCCAGTTGTTCTGGATGAAATTCGGCGCGTTGAGGTGATTCATCGTGGCGAAGTGGATGCAGCCGCCGTCGATGGTGGTTTGCATGGCGTTGTGGATGCGGTTGTATTCGACCACGTTGCCGCCTTGGTTGCGGAATGCGAAGACGCCGTTGCGTGAGAGGTCGTTGAAATGATTGTTGGCGACGCGGTTGCCGGGTGCCATCGACATGGAAAACGGTCGTGAGTCCATGTGGACACCGCCGCCGTAGTAGCGGATTTTTCCGCAGTGCTCTACGGTGTTGCGAGTGACTTGGTTGAGGATGGGAAACACCTTCGCTGCGGCATCGCCGGGAGTGTAGATCTTGGTGTCGTCCATGTAGGCGAGGCGTGCGCCGGTCATCAACACGCCGCCGCCGCCGGAGTGGCGGACGGTGTTGGAATCGAAGTGATTGCGCTGGCTATCGAGGTGGAGCCAGAGCGCGTATCCTCCGATGTTCTCGAAGCGGCAGTTTCTAACCGATGAATCGTGGGTGTTTTCAAACATGATGGCGGTGTCCGTGTGGACGCGTGCCTCGATGTGGCCGAGGGTGAAACTGGTGTGGCGGAATTCAAGGCCGTCGAAGTGGACGTGCTTCACATGGGAGTTGGCATTCACATCGCCCTTGGAGTTAACGATGCGGTTGAGATACGGCGCGATGAATTCGAGAGTGTTGGGATTCACTCCCGGTTGCGGCATGTAGTGGAGTTTTCCGGTGGCGGTATCGAGAAACCACTCGCCGGGTTCATCGAGTTCGGAGTGCACGCCTTCGATCCAGAACCAACTGCCGCTGTCGATGGTGCGGTGGCGTTCACTGTCGGCTATGTCGATGCGACCGGTGGTGGTGCTGACGGCGGTGACGGTGTTCCACTGATTAAAGAAGCGGGACTTGGGAACGATATTGATTTGTGCATCAGCGGCAGTGCCCCAAGCGGTCTTGATGAGCGATGGGGTGATGATGGCGTGGTCGAAGTTTCCTCCGGTGGCGTAGAGATAGGAGTTTGCCGCGCTCTTGTTAGGGAAGCGGGCGCGGTTGGCGCTGCTGCCGTTGATGAAGAGCTGGCGGAAGTTCCATTGGTTGGCGGCGAGGCCGATGCCGGTGAGGTTGAGGTTCCATGTGCCGTCACCCGCGTTGGTCCATATGCCGGTGAGGTTTTTTCCTCCGCTGAGAATGACGGTGGTACCGGTGGCGGCTTTCCATGTGATGGGAAACGCGGCGGTGCCGGAGTCTTCGGGGCGGAGTTCGAGGGGCGCAGCCATCACATAAATGCCAGCGCCGAAGATGACGTTCACGGAATCGGTTAGACCGGCTTGGATGAGCGAGCGGACGCGGACTTGGGCTGCGGGTGGAGTTTTCACCGGCAAAGCGGCGGTGCCGGGATTGGCATCGTTTCCGGTGAGAGAAACGTGGATTTCCGTGGCGGCGTGAAGTGACGTGGAAAGCAGCGCGGTGGCGGCGAGTGCGCAATTTCTGAAGAGTGCTGGCATGGGGTGGAGTTTCAACGGCTGGCTTTTAAACTCGTGGCGAAGGGATGTGAAGATACAACCCAATCTCCGGAAAATGGCTACGCACATGCGTATTTATTTTACGATGATGCGGCACGCGCTTGCTCTTGGCAAATGATCCGTCACAAGCTCCGGGCAATGAAACGCACAATTAGCCATGCCACCGCTGCGCGGCCATCGCATCCGCGTGTGGCATTGCTTGTCGGGACTTGGAACGAGTATGGCCGCGGCATCATCGAGGGGGTGTGGCAGTATGCGCAGCAGCACGGGCCGTGGCTGCTGGAGATGGAGCCGAGCGAGCCGGATGAAAACGTGGAGGTGCCGCGCGGGTGGTGTGGGGACGGCATCATCGCCTCGCTGCAAACGACGCGGCTAGAGACGAAGTTGAAAGCTCTGGGTGCGCCGGTGGTGAACGTTTCCGGCTCACTTCGGGCGAGCGATCATTTCCCGCGTGTGACCACAGATGCAGAAGCGGTGGTGCGGATGGCAGTTATGCATTTGCTGGAGAAGGGTCTGAAAAATATTGCGTTCTGTGGCGAGCCGCACCGGCCTTTTCTCGGGTTCTGGGCGGAGGCATATTCGAAGGTGATGGCGGAGATGGATCAGGAAGCATTGCTCTATCAGCCATCGGCGAAGATCGGCCGGGACACTGGTCTGGAAGCGCGGAACAACGACCGCAGACGCTGGATTGAATCTCTGCCGAAGCCGGTGGGCATCATTGGCTGGGCGACGGACATTTGCCGTCACCTCGCGATGGCATGCACGGTGAGCAGTCTGAAGGTGCCGGAGGATGTGGCGATCATCAGTTTGGAAACCGAGGATCTGTTGGCGCGCGTCGTGCATCCGCCGATCAGTGGCGTGGACATTCCGGTGAAGCGCATCGGCTACGAGGCCGCCAGTTTGCTCGATCAAATGATGCAGGGCAAGAGGCCCGCGACTCATGAGATACGGCTGGCTCCTCTCGGCGTTACGACGCGGCAATCCACGGACTTGGTCGCTTGTGATGATCCGCATGTGCGCCAAGCGTTGGGTTTCATCCGCGAGCGATTCCAGGATGGGATTGATGTGCGGGACGTGCTGCGTGCGGTGCCGATGGCGCGGCGCTCGCTGGAGCGCAGGTTTATCGCCTTGGTGGGCCGCACACCGGCGGAGGAAATCCGGCGCATCCGTATCGAAAAAGTGCGGCAGCTTTTGGACTCCACCGATTTACCCATCGCCGACATCGCGGAAGCCTGCGGTTTCAATTACGTGGAGCACATGATCCCGTTGTTTCGGAAATACCACGGCACCACGCCATCGGGCTATCGGAAAGGCGCGCGATTGGGGAAAGGAACGCGACCTCACACGATATGAACAACCCACAAACATCATGGCTGACGCCCGAGCGCCGCCGCTGGTTGATTCTCTGCATCGTGTTCATCGCGATCGTGCTGAACTATGTGGACCGGCAGATCGTTTCTATCCTCAAGCCGGATTTGAAAAAGGAATTCGGGCTGGATGACAGCGGTTATGCGACCTTGGT
>JANMLQ010000138.1:0-1947 GCA_031372635.1 Akkermansiaceae bacterium
TGGCTTTCACACAGCGCGCCCAGCGAGTGATCCGGTAGCTCCGGCCAAGCGGCGCGTGCGAGCAGCAGCGTGTCGATCCATGGTCCGAATCCATGTCCGGGAAACGTGCGCAGGAATCGTTTCTCCGTGCCTTTCCCGTGAGCCACCACCACCGCGCCGCTGAGGCGTTGTTTCAGCTCAGGCCAGAGCGAGAGCAGGGCAGGGGCGTCGGCCAATTGTTCTGGGCCGATGCCATGCACTTTGCGTGCGGACCACTGCACCGGCTGATCGGTGGCGAGATAGGAAACGAAGGCATTGTCGTGCCCGTCCGCGAGCGACCATGAGGCTAGGCCCACCTGCACCGGGCTGTCCGTCATGCCACGCGCCGCGCCTGCGGATTCAAAGTCGATCGCGGTGAACCGGCACTGGCGGATGAGCGGCATCGGGCGGCACTCTGTCACCGCGCTCCGGGGCGAGGCAACGAGAATGATGGCGGGAGCTAGGGCCGACGCATCTCAGATGGAAAATTTTCACCGCAAAGTCGCAAAGGCCGCAGAGGGACGCAAAGGATGATGAAAATGGAGGAATGAAATCGGAAGGTCATCCGCGGATGGTCGCCATTTTCCCTCTCTGTCAATCTCTGCGACCCTTTGCGACCTTTGCGGCTTTGCGGTAAATCCAAAGTCTTTTGAGGCGTCAACCCTGTGACGGGAACGTCCGCAGGAAATGTTTGCCGCGTCCCGCCTGCCGCTTCAATCTCCGCGCGATGCAGAACCGCTTCTACGGTGAATTCGATACGGCACGGCGCTCCGGCAAAGACGATGGCAGTGATTACCGTTCGCCTTTCCAGATCGACCGCGACCGCGTGCTCCACACGCCTACGTTCCGCCGCTTGCAGAACAAGACGCAGGTTTTCTGGAGCGGTGAATACGACTTTTATCGCACCCGCCTGACGCACTCATTGGAAGTCGCGCAGATCGGGAAATCCATTTGCCACTGGCTGAAGTCACGCGAGGATGGGCCGTTGGAGCAGGATTTTTTCATCGATCCCGATCTGGTGGAAGCGGTCTGCCTTTCCCACGATCTCGGCCATCCGCCCTTCGGTCATGCGGGCGAGCGCACGCTCAATCACCTGATGCGCGAGCGTGGTGGATTCGAGGGCAATGCCCAAACGCTGCGGCTGCTCACCGAGCGCATCTTCTCCGCAAAACGCAGCGGTATGGATCCGACCCGCGCGTTTCTCGATGGGGTTCTCAAATACAAGTCGCTCTGGTCCGAGTTGAAGACCGCCACCGGCAATGCACCGGAGCACCACTTCATCTACGATGACCAACTTCAGTATCTCGATTGGGCGATGGGCGGAAACGATTTTCCGTTAGAGCTGCCGCCCGGAAAGGTGCGTGACGGTTTCAAGTCCATCGAGTGTCAGGTGATGGATTGGGCGGACGATACTGCTTACTCGCTCAACGACTTGTCTGATAGCGTGCGCGCCGGGTTTCTCAACATCGAGAGAATCGAGAGTTGGGCAGAGAAACACGGCCATCCCACTGGCGAGGGCACGCCGCTCGGTGATCTAATGCGCGCGATCCGCCGCAAGCGAGTGGACCCGTTTGTCGGGAAACGCATCGGTCGTTACATCCAATCCACGCGTTTGGAAGCGGACGTGAATTTCCTCAGCGGCATGAGCCAGCGTTACCGTTACCGCCTTGTCATTGATCCGGAGATGAGGGCGGAGTCCGCGCTCTTCAAGAAGCTCGCCTTCGAGGTGGTGTTCCTCTCTACGCAGTTGAAACAACTCGAACACAAGGGCAGCCGCATGCTGCACCAGTTATGGGAAGTGCTCGGTGAACGCTACATCTCCGGCGGCACTATCGATGGTCAGGATTTCCAACTCCTGCCCGCCGATACCGCTGCGGAAATCACTGCCGCTGCGGATGACACGTCGCGCGCCCGCCTCGTCTGCGATTT
>JANMLQ010000146.1:0-26317 GCA_031372635.1 Akkermansiaceae bacterium
ATCGCAAACACCTCGTTCCGGTGGGCGCGCTGGTGACGGAGCGACATGGTATCGCTCGGATGCTTTCACTGCCGCCGGATGAGGACGTGTTCAAATCCTCCATCCTGAGTTCCTACCGCGTGCATCAGGGCGTTTGCCACAATCCTGCCAGCGACCGCCGTACGACCGAGGGCGTGTTTCACGTCACGGAAGGCGGACTGCCCGTCCCGGCTGACAAGAAAGCCGTGCCCAAGGCGACCTTCGCACGCTTGTTGAAACACGCGCTCAATCCGCCGGAAGACCTGATGACACTGCCGTTCACCGGCACCTCGCCGACTCCAGCGAAGGTTTTTGTTTCCAACCTGCTGCGGCCCGTGATCTCGCCCGAAGTTCCCGGGGTGTCGTTGGAAAAGAGCATGGAGATCCGCTTCTTCGTGCCGGGAAACCTGGTGAGCAATCTCGACTTCGTGGAGAGCATTTTCGGCAACGCCGGCGATCCCTATCTGCCTGACAACGACGCTCGTCTCGATGCGGACCACTGGTCCGGCCATACCGGCTGCGTCATCCTTGCGCCGCATCTCGTCACCTTGACCAAGAAGGAACTCGGCCTACCTAACATCGCGAATGCCACCGAGCGACAGCAGCGCGATGGCATGTGCTGGAAGGACGAAGCGGAAATCTACAACGACGGCAGTGCTTTCAAAATCACCTGCCGCGATAAGCGCGGTCTCGTCGTCACGCTCATCGCGGACAACTACTACGGCTACTGCAAGAAGGAGGTGAAAACCCAGATCAGTTATGCCGCCAATCTCTTCGGCAACTCCGAGGAAGAACACGCCGGTGGGGCCATCGCGTTTCCGAGTTTCGATCTCGGCGAGGATTTCTCTCTATCGGACTTCGCGCGCACCGTGGACCACCGCTTCACCGGCGTGCTGAACCGCTACGCGAAACTCTTCGATCTCCAGGCCGAGGGCTACGGCATCGACAAGATCTACCGCGACATCTTCTACGTGCCCGAAGACGTCCGCATCGACCTCCACAACCAGACGATTACTTGGGAAAATCCAGAAGGTTCGCAAAAAATCCCACTCCGCCCCGGCATCACCTACGTGCTTCCATCCGGCTACAAAGTAGAGATGGTGAAACCGTCCGAAGGCATGCGCTGGCGGCTCATCGGCACTAATGCCGAAGGCACATTCTGCCACAAGCCCTGCACCGTCTCCGGCGGCGGCAAGTCCGAGATTTCCAAGTCCATCTCGGACGCGATGATCAGCGCCTCGTTGCTCGTGCATGATTTCCAGAAAGACTTCACCGCTGCCGAAACGATCATCCGCCACAACTTCGAGGACCGTTATCCCGAGCCGCCGGACCCAAACAAACCCAGTCGTCCCTTGCTCAGTCCGCAGCGTTCACTCGGCTCCGTCATCCGTCTGCTCACACCCAATCCCGCCTTCACACCCGGATACAACGCATGGCTCTCCACCATCCCGTCTTCCGTTAGAGACCTCGTTCTACTCATCAAGCGTTTCTATAAACCCGACTGGGGCGATAGCTGGCGTGAACGCTTCAGCGTGGACCTCATCAACGGCCAGCCCGGACGCCAACTCATCTACCGCCGCCAGCGGCTCATCGCGCAATACCTTCGCGTCGGCTTCATGGAAGACGGCACATGGCGCACCTTCAGCGTGCGCAAGGACTTCGCACCCGCGAAGAAAATCCAGACCGAGGACGACATCAGCGCCTCCATCGTAGTCCCAAGAAACCGTGTGAACGGCCTGCACCCAGAAGTCACCAATCCCTCGCTCAAGTTTATCAAGAACTGCGAATACCGCCTCTTCCAGCGCCCGGACGACGCCATCACCCGCGGCTACGACAAGAAGACCGAAAGTGATTTCAGCCAAGGCGGACTTTTCTTTTCCAACTACGAGCCAGTCAACCGTGCAGGCGCGCGCGCCATGGTTGATGACGCCATTCGCTTCGAGCAGTTCACTCCACCGCTGCGACGTACAATCGAGACCTTCGTGAAGGCAGAAAAGCCGGACTACGTCATCAGTTCCAATCAGCCGCACCTCGTCGGTGGCAAGCCGACAAAAAACCCGCGCTATCTTCAGAACCGCCCGGATCTCGAAGACCCGCGTGCGCTTTACCTCGGCATGTTAGGAAAACGATTCTTCCGCCGCCTCCCGCTGGATGCACCGCTTCATCTACCGGTGAACTCCGTGCTCGCAGGCCGCCGCAATAACCCGCCGGATGCGAAGGCCGGCATCCGCGCACTCGCCGTCCACAATCCCATCCACTATCAGGAGCTGCCGGAGCTTTTCATGGATTTCATCGCCTCCCTAACAGGCAAGAGCCCTTCCACCACCGGCGCGGGTTCCGAAGGCGCTCTCACCAAAGGCCCATTCAACGCCATCCTTCCCGTCCACGATCTCAACGCGGCACTCGTTTCCTACCTCGTCACGAGTTACCCTGGCTTCACCACCGCCGCTGGCTACATCGGCCGCAAGTTCCGTGTCGATCACGACATCAGCCTGCTTGTGCCCGAAGTGTGGTCCCGCATGTTTATCTCCGAACGCGAGCCCGAATATCTCATCCAGCACGGCTATCTGGAAAAGATCGAGGACTTCGAGCACGGCGGGCGCACCATCGAAGCCAGCCGCCTCGGCTACCGCATCACCGAGCCATTCGTCACCACCTTTTTCGGCCGCGTTTTTTCCGCGCCGGACACCGTCTTCACCGATGACATGCTCCGCCCCGAGCTTCAGTCGATGGATGACTTTATCGATGGCCTCGACAACATCATCGAAACCCAACGCAACGTCGCGCTGCTATATTTCCAGGATGGTGGCATCGACGCCGCATGCCCACCGCTCAAGGCGCTGCTCCACATCATGGCAAACGGCAGCTACGAAGGAAAAGACCTCCATCACCCCGAGATCCGCGCCCTCTTCACCCGCGATTCGATGATCGCCTCGGATTGGTATCAAGCCCGGCTCGATGCCAAGGTCGCAGTCGATCAAGCACTGTGGGATCGTCACATCGCCTACCTCGAAGCGTTTCTAGCCAAGCCGAACTATCAGAGCGAACTGCGCCGTCTCCGCATTCAGGAACGCCTCAACACCGCCATGACCTTCCGCGACCACGTCCACTCCCCGGAATACCGCCATTCCCTCAGCGGCATGTTAGGAACTGATCCAGCGTTGGTGTGAACGTAGTCCAGGACTTCAGTCCGTTCTTCCGAAAACTGCGGACTAAAGTCCACGACTACAGTTTCACCCGAAGAACTCCATCTGCGCTTCTTCCTTCGGATCTTCAAAGCGCACGCCTACCCCTAACAGCCGGACAGCACGGTTATTGCCGCGTTTCCATGCTTCCGTTAGAAGTTCCTCGAAAACCGCATGATCCAGCGCGTGTCCGGCGCGCTCGGCGGTGGTGCGCTCGAAGTCGGAGAACTTGAGTTTGACGACCAGCGAGCGAATGACGCGGTCCGCGTGTTTTGAAACGAGGTCTTCTTGAAGTCCTTCGATCATTCCTCGCATCGGCGGGATGAGTGCGGGCAGCACTTCGATGTTTTCGGAGAAGGTGGTTTCACTGCTGAGTGACTTGCGGGTGCGGTCCGGTGTGACCGGGCGCTCGTCGATACCGCGGCAGAGTTGCCAGAGTTCGAGTCCCCACTTTCCGAAGCGGCGGGCGAGTTCGATTTGATCGGACTTCTGGAGATCGGCGCAGGTTTCGATGCCGAGCGCGGATAGTTTGGCGCGCATCTTGCCGCCGACGCCCGGCAGTCGCCCGACGGGTAATGCAGCCATGAAAGCGGGTATGTCATCGGGTTTCACCAAGTGCTGGCCATTGGGTTTGTTCCAATCCGAAGCGATCTTGGCGATGAGCTTGTTAGAGGAAATGCCTGCGGATGCCGTGAGCCGAGTTTCCTCAAAAATCTGTGCGCGGATCTCGCGGGCGATCGCTTCGCCAGAGGATTGCAGGTGCGAGACATCAAGGTAGGCCTCGTCGAGCGAGAGCGGTTCGATGAGATCGGTGAAGCGACCGAAGATGGCGCGGATGCGGGAGCTTTCGCCGCGATAGACCTCGAAGCGCACTGGCACGAGCTTGAGATGCGGGCAGAGTTCGAGCGCCTTGAAGACAGGCATCGCCGAGCGGCAGCCGAATTTCCGCGCCTCGTAGTTGGCGGTGGTGAGCACGCCGCGCCGCGTGCTGCCTGCGACGCCCAGCGGTTTGCCGCGCAATGATGGATCATCGCGCTCCTCGATGGCTGCGTAGAAGCAGTCCATGTCGATGTGAATGATCTTTCTCATGCCCGGTGGCGCAGGATGAACGTAGGTGGCGATGTTTCAAGCCGTCACACGCGATCCGGTAATTGCGCTGGCCTTTGAATCTGTGTGAAACTACGCGTTTGATCGCCCCTGATGAGTTCCCCTCACCGCGAGAATAACTTTGATCTGATCCGCCTGCTGGCCGCCACGCAGGTGGTCATCGCGCATGCGATTGGTCACACGCCGCTGGTTGAGAAACTCTCGCCGATGGGCAGGCAGTTGTTTGATGCGTTGCTGATGTTGCCGGGCGTGCCGGTGTTTTTCGTAATCAGCGGATTTCTCATCATGCAGTCGTACGAGCGGAATCCTGCGGACTTGAAGGGCTACTTCTGGCGGCGTGGTCTGCGGATCTTTCCGGCGATGTGGGTGTGTCTGATCGTGACCTTAATCGCGCTAGGCTGCTTCGGTTTTCTGGGAACGGACTTCTTGTTTTCTGAGACCTTCGTGGCATGGCTAGCGGGACAAGTTTCGTTCATCCAGTTCTACAACCCGGAGCACTTCCGTGACTTCGGCATCGGTGTGGCAAATGGCGCGCTATGGACAATCGCGGTGGAGCTACAGTTCTACATCTTCGTGCCGCTGTTCTGCTGGCTGGGAAAACGCCTCGCTGCTGTGACTTGGATTTTGTTCATCGTTTCCTTCGCCGCGTATTGCGTGATGGATCACAAGGTGAATGGTCCCGGTGGATTCAGCGACGCGCCGATTGCTTTCAAACTGCTGCACGCAACGCTCGTCCCTCACTTGTGGATGTTCTTGTTAGGAATTCTGATCCACCGGAACTACGACAAGCTCCGCGCATGGCTGGAGGGCAAATTTCTGTGGTATCTCGCTGCTTACGCGCTGTTCGTGGCAGCGCAGCACACGCTGGTGGACTTCCGCTCGGTGCCCTACTACCTCAGCTATCTTCCGGCTCGCACGCTGCTTGCGCTCGGCACGATCGCGGCAGCCTTCAGTGCGCGCTCGCTCTCACGTCGTATCTTGCACGGCATGGATCTTTCTTATGGCACGTATCTCTATCACTCGGTGGTGATCAACGTGTTTGTGGAACTCGGCTGGCTGGATTCCATGGCGGCGGTGCTGTGGATCTTCATGGTTTCCATCGCCATCGCGATGGTGAGCTGGCATGGGATCGAGAAACCAGCGCTCGCAAAAAAATCATTTTCGCCCGGCCTGTGGTGGGAGCGTCTCACGCAGAAGGCTTGAGCGAATCCACCGCCACGGGGATGGCTTCGCAAACCTGCCGCCAGCCGGGGAAGTTCCACTTGTTAGGAAAACCCGCGCATTGCTCCGGCTTCACCGGATGGATGCGGCAGGCGTTTCCCTCCAGCATGATGCACTCGTGGTTTTCCTTCTCGATCAGCGAGAGTCCTTGGCGGTTGGATCGCAGGCGCGTGTATTGATGGAGGAAGTCCTGCTCGGTCAGTCCGAGAATCGCGGCAATGCGAGGGATCTCGTCGTTTTCTAACCGAACATCGCCGGGCCACTTGCAACAAGCGGTGCAGCGCTGGCAAACATAGAAAACGCCCGGCTCAAGCACGACATCGCGGTTGCCGGGACTGCCGTGATCTTTGGATGGCTGCGTCGTCATTCGAGACGCTGATAGTGGGAATTCACGCGGCCCTGGAACCAACGCCACTTGGCACCGGGGCGACCGTTATCGAGGAGAAAGTGCGGGCAGTTTTTGTTAGGCGGATGTTTCCCACGGCGCGGCCAATGATAGTGCGGCACCACTTGGCGCAGCGGGATGCCGTGGCGTTTCATCAACACGGCGGTGAGCTTGGCCGTGCGCTCGATAGTGGCGGAGCGGCTGCTGCCACGGTGCTCGCACATCTCGATGCCGATGGAGAGACGGTTTCCCGGACCATGAAAATCCGCGTGCTCACCCTGCTCGCTGGTCGGCATGTGTTGGATGGCGAGCCTGTCGTCCACGGTGAAGTGCCAAATCATGTAGCCGATGCGATTGCCGTAGCGTGTCTTGGCAGAACGCAGTGCGCCGTTTTTGAGGGCGAGCGCGTGCTTGCTCGCATCCGCCGAATAGTTCTGGGTGCTGTGGATGGTAATGTAGCGCGGCCTCATCGGACGCACCACTCGCCTGCCGTGAGTGCCGGCTCTCACCATGTCGGTTTTCAGGTTCACTTCGCGCAGCATCGCGCTGCTGGAAACGCCACTGCCGCTTTGCTGAGTCGGCCGCGATTGGTTCCCCGAATATCGCTCCTGCACTCCACGCGGCGGCCCCATCCGCACGCATTGGCTACAAGTGAGCGCAATCAACGCGGACGCGATCATGCGGCGGAAAATCTTCATGCGCATTCCCTACCACGACTCACTCCGGCCCCAAAAGTAAATTCATCTTAAGGATTTACGCGGAGAGTCCTGCCGGAAACGCAATATGCCGCAGACATGGAAAGCCTGCTTGCCCCGTCAGGCGGATTCACGAAGTCTCAACACCGTGGAAGAAACCGAAAATCCGCTCACGCCCGCCGCGCATACCCATGACGGTTTTTTCAAAGCGGTCTTCTCCCAACCGGAGCACGCCACCGCGTTTTTCAAAAGCCATCTGCCAGCGGGAATCACGGCAAGTATCGACTGGTCCACCCTCGCAGTTCTGCCCGGATCGTTTGTAAAATCCAGTCTGCAACACGTGCATGCCGATCTGCTGTTTTCCGTCCGCATAGGCAACCGCGACTCGTTGCTCTATCTGCTCTTCGAACATCAAAGCAGCCCGGACCCTGCCATGCCGCTGCGCCTGCTCGGCTATGTCATGGAAATTCTCAACCAGCATCACAAGGCGCATGGTCTGCCGCTGCCACCCGTCCTGCCTTTCGTTTTCCACCAAGGCCCGGAAGCATGGAACATCTCCACCGCCTTCGAGGAACTCTTCGCGCTGCCCGACGATCTCGCTTCCGAGCTGCTCCCCTTCCTGCCGAAGTTTCATCACGCACTACTCGACCTCACTCGCTTCGATCCCGCCACCGAAGAGGATGACAGCCGCCTGCGTGCGGTCCTGCAATTGATGAAGCTCGCCCGCCAAAAGGAATTGCTGCGCTTCTTCCAATGGCTGTCCGGCTTTTCAGCCAATGACCTTCACGACAACCTGCTGGGCCTCATGCTGCTCTACGCACTCCATGCCGACAGCAACCTTGACGCTGAGAAAATCTACCATACCCTTTCGTCCAACCCAGAACTCGAGAAGAACGCCATGTCCGTCGCAGAAAAACTGAAAGCCGAAGGCCGTGTCGAAGGTCGTGTCGAAGGTCAAGAAAAAGGTCTTTGGCTCGGCAAAATCCAAGCATTCCAAGAATTCCTCGGAAAACCACTGACCCCACGGGAAACCCTCGAATCCACCGCTCTGGCGGAACTCGAAACGCTGCATCAAGAGTTGCACCGCGAGTATGAGGTCCGGTTCAAGCGCCTCTGAATCACTGCTTTTGAGGATCGGGACGGTCGGAAACATTTCCGGCCGTTTTCATGTTGCTGCACCTCATCATTTCCGTGCGCATCCCCCACTCCGTTCTCGCCAGTCCGCCGCCGCCTCGCTTCACTCCGCGCGCCGATGGCATCCTCGTTCTCCTTCGATTCCCTGAACCAAGCCCAGCGCCAGGCCGTGGCCGCTCTGGACGGCCCCGTCCTGATCCTCGCCGGAGCGGGCACCGGCAAGACCCGCACCGTCACTTGCCGGATCGCCCACATGTTGGAGAAAAAAATCCCAGCGGAACAAATCCTCGCCGTCACTTTCACCAACAAAGCTGCCTCGGAAATGCGCGAACGCATCGGCGGCATGGTCTCGAAAAAAGCCGCCAGCGAGATGACGGTCTGCACCTTCCACTCGCTCTGCGTCCGCCTCCTGCGCGGCGGCATCGACAAGCTCGGCTACAAGCAGAACTTCTCCATCTGCTCCCACTCCGACCAAGTCGGTCTCATGAAACAACTCCTCGTTCGCAAAGGCGGCAGCGATGAGAAGGTGAAACCAGAAGCCGTGCTCGGCGCGATCTCCAACGCTAAGAACAAGGGCATCGATCCCTCCGAGCTTGAGGACGACTTCTTCGCAAACCTAGCCGTCGCCTATCAGAACGAACTCCGCGCCCAGAACGCTGTGGATTTCGACGACCTACTGACCTTCGGAGAAAAAATCCTGCGCGAGCACGAAGACGTGCGGGACGTTTTCCGCCAGCGTTTCACCCGCGTCACCGTAGATGAATTCCAGGACACTAACAGCTTGCAAATGCAGTTGCTCCAGCAACTCGTCGGCCCGCCGTATCATGTCTGCGTCGTCGGCGATGACGACCAGTCGATCTACGGCTGGCGCGGTGCGGAAACTGCGAACATCCTGGAATTCGAGCGCTTTTTCCCGGACCCGAAGATCATCCGACTTGAGGAAAACTACCGCTCCACCCACGCCGTTCTTCATACTGCTAACAGCCTGATTAAACACAACCGCGGCCGCCGCGAGAAAATCCTGCGCTCCACCCGCAAGGGCGGTGATCCGGTGCGCATCGTCGCCATGCCCGGCGATGACGAAGAGGCCGAGTTCATCGCCGAGGAAATCCTCGCGGGCAAAAGCGCCGTAGGCAGACAATGGGAAGACTTCGCAGTGCTCTTCCGCACCAACGGCCAGAGCCGCAAACTCGAACTCGCGCTGCGCGAGCGCAAGATCCCCTACCGCATGGTCGGCGCGCAAAGTTTCTACGACCGACGCGAAGTACGTGATGTGCTCGCCTACACTCAACTCCTCGCCGCACCGGACACCGACGTCCCTCTACTCCGCATCCTCAACGCGCCTAACAGAGGCATCGGCCAATCCACCGCCGTGCTCGCCACAGACTGGAGCCGCGAGCACCACGAATCCGTGTGGCAGGCGCTCTGTGATCCGAATTTCACCGACACCATCGGCCCGAAATCTCGCCATGCAGTCGAGTCCTTCGTCGCCCTCATCGCCGGCGCGAAAAACCGCATCGACCTCGCCAGAGACAACCCCGCCGACGTGCTCGACGCGATGCTCAGGGAAATGGAATACCTCCAGTGGATCGAACGCGCGTGCAAAACCGACCACGAACGCCAGCAACGCGGCGAAGGCATCCAGATGGTCATCGAGAGCCTGCGCGCCCATGCCCTCAAAGGCAAAAAACTCCAGTCCTTCCTTGATGACAGCGCCCTCGCCTCGGATCGCGAGGATGATGATCTTGAAAAAAAACAGGGAGCCACCCTCATCACCCTGCACGCATCGAAGGGGCTGGAATTTCCCATCGTTTTCCTCGTGGGACTCGAAGAAGGATTCCTGCCCCACACCCGCAGCATCGCGGAAGGCACCAAGGACGAAGAGCGCAGGCTCTTGTATGTCGGCATCACCCGCGCGCAGGACAAACTCACGATGACTTACTGTTCCAAGCGCATCAAATGGGGCCAGGAAACCGGCTGCCAACCCAGCTCCTTCATCGGCGAGCTGGACGACGAACATCTCGAACACACCAGCTACGACGACATCCTCGGCGCAGAACCCAGCAGCGATGAACTGGACAACTTCTTCGGCAACCTCAAAGGGATGCTGGATGGGATTTAGCGCCAAGCGTTTCGAAACCATGCGTCCGGGGGCTTTGGACTGCGGCGAGCATCGCCGCTTTGACGCTAGAGTCCGTTTGGGTTTCACGGCTTGTTCCCAATCCACAAGGCCGCCCGCAGAATAGCCTGCGTGGAATGTTCGAGCTTCTGGATAACGCTCACATCATCCTCAAAGCGGCGATGCTCGCCGCAGTCCAAGTTTCGGTCGCAGCGTCGGCCACGCTGCCCTTGTGACTTATCGCCAATATTTTATCGCCACATCCGCCCCAAGCAATACGGCTCGAATGTGCAATCTACGCCAGCCACAAGACCGCAAAAACCTTCTGGAACGGCACTTCCAGCAATCCCTGCGATGCGACGGACTCTTCATTGCCAGTCGTTTAGTAATAAGTTAGACAACTGCGTCACGTCACAGCTTTTTGCCACCAACTCGAAGTCACACAATCCAAAACCAAACCAAGATGAAACCATTATCTACCATCCTCCGCCCCTGAGTGGACGAGCACTCTCATTGGGAATCCTGCGCCGCTAGTTCTACGCATCGTCGGCCTAGGTTTGATTCTGAATGGGGCACATCTCCTGTTTGCGTCGAGTCGCTCCAAGCCGCTCTGTCCAGAGTTGCTTTATTTCGTGTTGGGCGATTTCGTATGGGTCGTTGCCACGTTAGTCCTTCTTGTTCTCGGCGTGGGGGTCACAACGACTGCTGGAGTTGTCGCAGCCATTTTCATCGCGATGATGGTTGGCTCACTTGGTTTCATGCAGTTCCGTCATGCTCGCCGGCTTTGTCTCCCAGCGCAGTGAGCACCGCATGAAGTCGCCTAACCATGCGCGGCAGCGTGAATAGGCTCAGATTTCACACCAAGCGAAATCCCGACTAAGAACCCAACGGCCTCAATGCCCGTGACACGCGTTTTGGCAGAAAGGTTCCTGTGAGTGCGAGGATGACGATGCCCATGGTGGCGAGCAGTGCGGGGATGCCGCCGGTTTTCAATGCGGTGTAGCCGAGGACAGCGACGGCAGCGGATTCGAACAACTGGATGCCGACGAGTTTCGAGACTTGGCCTGCGCCGATCATGAGGGTGTGGTTCAGGTGTCGCCAGACATGTGCGATGAAATACAAGCCGTAACAGGCGAGCAGCGGCCTGCTGATGTTAGAAAAATCCTTACCGAGCCAGAGCGGCAGCAACCATGGACCTAACAAGAAAAGGCCCAGCGCAGAGCAAACAGCAAAGCCGCCGCCGAAGAGATAAAGCCGTTTCGCGGCCATGCGTGCCCACGGGTGGTCACCACGCGCGAGAGCCTCGGCCACGGCGGGCCAAGTGGGTGTGCTGAGCATGACGACGAAGCCGAGCTGCATGGTCGTGAGTGTGACGAAGATGCCATAGAGCGCGACGGCGGATGGGCCATCCATACGTCCCACGAGCCAGCCGCAGAAGTTGAATTCAATAACTCCGGTGATGAGGCAGCAGGTGGAAAACGCGAGGCCATCGGAAAACAAATGCCGCGCCACGGGTGGGCGCAGGTGTTTCAACGAGGGCAGCATCAGCGGGCGTTTGCGCCAGAGAGCCGCAGTGTTACAGAGCTTGCCGAGCACCATCGCTCCGTAGATGGCGAGCACGAGGAACCAGACCTGCGGCACCCACCAGATGCCGATGCCTGCGAAGACTGCGGCCATGACGTTTCCTGCAGCTCCCCACAGATTGTTAGATGCCACTTCGAGGTATCCTTCGCGCACTCGCTCGGTGTGGTTGAGGATGAAGAGCATGAGGAAAAGCCCGAGGCCAGTCCACAATGCGGGACGCAGTGCGGATTCGCTGCCTGCGAAGGATTCACCGAACAGTGTCGTGAGTGGAATCATCAGCAGCACTGCTGAAAGCGCGAGTCCAGTGAGCAGGGCGATGCCGCCTATCAGAAAGAACGCAGTGGAGCCGAGTTCGCGTTGGCGTTTCTCATCACCCACAGCGCGGGCCTGGGTGAGTCCATGAGTGAGCGCGGGACCAACGCCCACTTGTAGCATGGCGACGGTGCTCAGAGTGAGGTTGACGGTGGCGTAGAGGCCGAATTCCGCACGGCCAAGCACGCGGATGGCGATGGGGATGGAGAGCAGTTGCAGCAGGATGGTGCCGCCCTTGGAGAGGAACGAGGTGAGCACCGCGAGGCGGATCGAACGGCCTCGGCGGCTGGCATGGGATTCCTCGTGTGCGGCGGTCATGGTGCGGTCTGATGGGAGTATGGTCCCGTGGGCCGCAGGAGAATTAACACGCGCCACCACGTTTGTAGAGGGTCATGAACATGATCTGAAAATCGAGGATGAAGTTCCAGTTTTCGATGTAATCCAGATCGAACTTCACGCGCTCGTGCAGGCAGGTATCGCCGCGCAGGCCGTGGACTTGGGCCCAGCCGGTGACGCCGGGTTTGATGTTGTGGCGGAAGTTGTAGTGCGGGATTTCCTCCTTAAAGCCTTCGATGAGTTCCGGGCGCTCGGGACGCGGGCCGACGAGGCTCATGTCTCCGCGCAGCACGTTCAAGAACTGCGGCAGTTCGTCGATGTTCCACTGGCGCATGAAGGCTCCGATTTTCAAACGGCGGGGATCATCCTTCACGGTCCAGCCGGGGATGCCTGCGGACTCGGCGTTGAGCTTCATGCTGCGGATTTTCAGGATGTGGAAAGGGCGTCCGTTGAGTCCGATGCGGCGCTGGCGATAGAGTACCGGGCCGGGGGACTCCAGATAGACCATCGTGGCGAAGGCGGCCATGATCGGTGCGAAAAAGACCATACCGAGGATGCTGCCGACGATGTCCACCGTGCGTTTGGCAGCATTATTGAAGGCGTGGTGGAGCGGCATTTTACCAAAGCCCAGCACCGGCATGCCGTGGAAACTTTCAAGTTGGAGGCTGGAAACGAGGATTTGAAAGCAACTCGGGACCAGCTTGAAGTCGATGAATTCGCGGCCGCAGGTTTCGGCTAGTTCCAGCATCTGGTTGCGGTTCAGCGAGCCGTCCACGACCATCACGAGGTCCGCGCCGCAGGCACGCAGGATGGGACGCAGTCCTTCATAGGAACCCAGCACCGGATACTCGGCGGGAGGTGACTTTTCAAAACCGCCGCCCGGAGGTGAGATGATGCCACTCACGGAAATCTGGTGCGAGCGCCCGTCGCTGAAACGTTTCACTGCACGATCGCACTCTTCATTCCAGCCGAGGAAGACCGCTTTCTGACGTAGCGAGGCTGCGAACGAATCACGGCGCAGCACGCAGTAGAGAATCCAGCGCCATGACAGTAATCCGATCATGGAACTGACACAGCCGATGGCGCAATACATCCGACTGATCGGCGGGTCGATCTTGAGCACCAACGCGAGCGCGAGGAAACTGAAACCCCAGATGACGCAGGTCTTGGCGATGATGGCGAAGGTTTTCCGAATCGCGAGGAAGTTCCGCGGATCATGCAGGCGGAAATTCGCTAGCAGGAAAATGAGCAGCAGGCCACCTAACAGGACATGACCACAATAACTCTGGAGATTGATAACCGAGTCCACAACACCAACTTCCCGCACTCCGGTCTCGAAGCGAATCAAGTAGGCGAGCATCAGGCTGATCAAAACGATCGCTGCATCACCCAGAAAGCTGACCGCCACCAGTTTCTGGTGGGCGACCCATGGACGATGGCGATGTCTGAGCGAGTAGTCTTCGGTGAATTCAGCAGGGGTGGTTGCGGCGCGAGCAGGGGGGGACTCGCCCGCAACCAAGCGGGTGGTGTGTTTCATATTCCGGGGGGGGTGGGGGGAGTGGAATCATCGGGGGATGCAGAGCAAACGTCGGGGGAAAGGCGTTGGTGTATCCGTTTTTCGGAAAAAAGCTACGCAAAACTGACCATGATCGGAAGTTCATGGGTTGGAACAGCAGATGCCGCGCCAACGGGCTGTGGAGCACCGAGACCGGGGCGATTGGCGGGGACTGCTGGCCCCATGGAAATCGAGCTGCGTTTTTGCTTGGAGGATTCGTTCCAGACGAAGCCGACTAAGTTTCCGCCGGAGGAGCGGATTAGTTCGGCAGCGCGCCGTAGATCCCTGCGGTCGCTGCCGCCATCGCGCACGACCATACAGCAGCGGTCTGCGTAACGAGCGATGGCAAGTGCGTCGCTCACAGCTAGCACCGGTGGAGAGTCGATGACGACGCGATCGAACCAGCGGAAGGCATCCTCTAACAGCGAGGGGAAACGCGTGCCTGCGAGAAGTTCCGCAGCGTCCTGGCGCATCGCACCCGATGAGAGCAGGTAGAGATTGGGAAGTGAAGTTGCGAAGCAGGCGGATGCAGGGTCAAGTTTACCTGAGAGGTAGCCGCCGAGGCCGGACTCCTCGTTTCCTGCTTCAGAGAAATCCCGGCTGAGTCCCGGACTGCGGAGATCCGCGTCTAACAGCAGCGTGCGGTGGCCCTGCATGGCGAGTGAGGTGGCGTAGTTCAGCGCACAAAAGGATTTCCCCTCGCCTGCTTTGGCACTGGTGAAAAGCACAGTGCGTCCGGTCTGCGATCCGGGTTGGGGGGCGAGCACCACGCGCAAGCGGCGGAATGCTTCGGCACCGGCGGATGCGGGATCGGACATGAGCACCATGCCGTCACCGGCATTTTCGATGGCAGGCACGCTAGCTAACAGCGGAGTGCCGGTGGCACGCGCGGCAGCAGCCGCATTGCGAATCTTGCGGTCGCTCATGCAGGCGATCAGCAGCAGTGCGAGTCCTGCGATGAATCCAATGAAAGCACCCGCCGCAGCAAACACGATCCTGCGCGGGCCACTGGGCTTTTCAGGAATCAGCGGCGTGTCTTCCCAACGCAGGACGGATGCAGGCACGGAGGCGGCCAGCGTCGTTTCGCGAAGACGTTGGGAAACGGATGCGTGCAGATTGCGGTCCGCCTCGGACTCACGAGTCATGGCGCGGAATTGTTCGCGGACTCCTTCGGACTCGACCGCCGTGGTGCGTGCCTGAGCTACTTCGGAGGAGAGCTTCAATTCGTTTTCCTTGGCGATTCGGTAGCGTTGCTCCAAGGCCTGACCGGCCGAGCGCACGGTGTCTGCTAGATTTTTCTTAAGGGTCGCGATTTCATTAGCCACTTCCTTATAGACCGGATGCTTGAAGAGGTAGCGCTCCTTGACGCGTGCAAAATCCGCTTCTTTGAGCTGGATCGCACGGACCTGGGCGATGACTTCGCTGCCACGTTCGGTTTTCTCGATACCGGCCAGGGCATCGGGACTCGCGGCATCGAATTTGGAATACGTTTCAAACTCTGCTTCCAAGCGCAGCCGGTCAGACTTCGCCTGGGTGAGTTGCGAACTCAGCGTGCCAAGCGAGTCACGCACCGGACCGCCGCTATCAGATCCTTCCAATCCTGGAACCGGATTTTTTTCGCGGAAAGCCTGCAACTTCTTCGCGGACTCTTCCATGCGTCCCTTCAACCGCGACTCTTCGCGGGCGAGACCTTCACTGGCCTGGCGCGTGATCGCTTGCTGGCGCTCGCTGGTCCACTTCTCATACTCGGCCACCAATGACTCGACGAGACGTTTCGCCCTAACAGGATCCGTGTCTTCCACCGTGATGTCGATGATACGGGTGCCACGGCGCAGGCCGACGGATACGCCCTTCGCAAATTTTCCAACCATGGCTTCCTCGCCAGTGCCCGCAGGTGCGAAAGCCGCATCGTTTTTCAGCCCGTTCGCCTCCATCACGCGCATCAGCAGAGTGTTGGCGCTCAAGCCCTGCTCGACGGAGCGCATCTGCTCCAGATCACGAGTTTCCTCCGGAGCGACGGCGCGGATATCGAGCACCAGCGGAGCTTGGCTGCTCACATAAACGGAACCCACTGCGCGGTAAGTTTTCGGAAGGCGACTGGAAAACCAGAACATCGCCCACGCGGCGAGCAGCATCGGCAGCAGCACCATCCACGAGCGACGCAGCAGCATGCCTAACAGACGTCCGGTTTCCACCTTGGGGAGGAAATAGGTGGGATCGGTTCCGGCGGCGGGCAGTTGCGGTCCGCGATGGGAGAGCTCGGCTCCGTTTGGTTTGGAAAGGGACATCTGAGTGCTTGGGGGAATGAGTTAGAAAAGGCTTTCTGGAATGGTCACCATGTCGCCGTCCTGCAGCGCGATGTCCGTTCCCTTGCCAGCGGTGATTTCCGCGAGATTGATTGTGCGGACCTCGCCACCGCGCTTGAGCGTGACTTTTTTGGCATTGGCGATGCGGGTGACGCCACCCGCCATGCCGATGGCCTCGACGAGGGTGAGTCTGCGGTTTGCAGGAAGCTCGAAAACACCGGGGCGCTGAGCTTGTCCGAGCACTGTCACCGTCCGGCGAATGCGCGCCTCGATGCTCACACTCACTTCGGGCTTCATGAGGTAGCCGTCCGCCAGTTTGGCTGTGATCGCCGCCGCAGCCTGATCCGTAGTGAGACCCACTATGCGCACGGAACCGATCAGCGGCATGCTGATCGTTCCATCAGCGGAAAGCTGTCCGCTGGTGGTGAGTTCGTTCTCACGGAAAACGCGGATTTCCACGTTGTCCATGCGGCCGATCACGCCAGCGGAGGGCGCGGCCATGGCGGGCACCCAGCCCGTGAGCAGGGCGAATAGCAGGATGAAAAGTTTACGGATATTTGAGTTCATGGTGAGATGTTAGAACTTGTGGTTGAGTTCAAAGCCGATCATTTGCTGCTCGTAACCGAAGGCAGGATCGCTGGAGGAATCGTCGGATGCACGATAGAACAATGAAATGTCGGACGCCTTGGAAAACTTGTAGCCCAATGCCGGGCGGATGAACCAGATGCGGTCATTGCGTCCGCTGACACCGGAACCTGAAACCTGCTCATAGGAATTCTTCTCGTAGCCGCCTTCGAGAGTGGCGGTCCAGTTTCCCCTGATGCGTTGGGAAACGCCGGCTGTAGCTCCGCGCACGCTGTAATTCTGTCCGGCGAAAAACGCAGAGGCTTCTTCGCGCATGTAGCCGGTCACGAACAACTCCGTGCCCTCACGGGGTTTCCATGCCAATCTGCCGTCCATGACAGGATTCACCTCAGTGCCGTTGTCGGACTTGCGATGCTCTGCACCGGCTTCCAACTTTACCAGAATCTTCTCGCGCGGTTGCCAGACGATGTCGCCCTTAAACTGCTGCGTGTGCTGCGGCCCCGCTCCGTCCACCTTGAAACGTCCGATCTGATAGATCAGTCCGAGTTCTGTCTTCGGTGAATAAGTGTAACGCGCCGCGACCTCAGCGTAGTTCTTGGTGGAGTCGTAAAAGACCGCGTCCTTGTAGTTCGTGCCATTGTTACCAACTGCGAATTCCAGCGTCACCTTCTCACGCGGTATCCACGCCAGGCGAACTTCGTTCTCAAACAAGAAACGATCCGCCGGACGACCCGCATCCGCAGTCGCATCACCGAGTTTCTGAAACGCTCCGGTGTATGTGACACGGGTGAGTTTACCACGCCATCCCGCAGAAGCGATCGCCTGATGGTCGATGCGGTTTTCCGATCCGTTCTCCGTATAGATCACTCCGGTAGGACGATAGCCTGCTTTCACAAAACCACCCTCGCCTTCCTTATCATCGCCCTTGGTGTAAGCGGCAGTGGGTGCGACTCGATAGATCACGTCGGACTCGGGTTTGCTGGAACTCAGGAAAATGTTGTCGTCGTATGCCATCGCGATCACTGCTCCTAGATCCCAGCCGCTACTGTGTTTTGCCGGAGCTTCCACAGGAGCGGGCTGAACCACATCGGCAACCACGCGGTCATCAACGACCGTGGCGTATTCTTGGGCAAGAACGGTAGCGGCGGGTGCCATCATGCAGAGGGCCAGCCTAACAACCATCCGGGGGGGATATGGTTTTTTGAAAAACATCGCGGGGGGAGCAACGCGGTGATTCAATCTCTTCCAGACCCTCACAGGCAAGACTTTTCACCTATCCAAGCAATACGTGATCACGTAATTCAGTCCGGCCTCGTTCATGTTAGTAATTGGGGAAGCCGCCATTTCAAGCTTGGCCGATCATCAAGGATTCCTAACTAAATCGCCTGATCGGCCATTGTCAGCGCCTACGGATATTACATAGTTCCTCCCAAATAACCGTGATGCCCCCCTCCATTTATCCAGCAACTCCGGCCCAAGCGTCCGGCGAGAGCGAGCCATTAAGCCACTGGCTGTATGCTTTCGCCTCTCAAGCACGGCAGCACCCGGATCGCCGAGCGGTGGTTTGCGGAAATGAAACCCTCAGCTTTCAACAACTGGAGCAACGTGCAAATGGCATTGCGGAACTCCTGGCGAACGATGGTATCGGTCGCGGTGCTTATGTCGGAATCTGTCTTCATCGCTCGGCCGAGTTGATCGCTGCCTTGTTAGGCGTATTGAAAACCGGAGCCGCGTACATCCCATTGGACCCTGCCTATCCTGAGGCTCGGATTTCCACGATGATTGCATCCGCAAAGCTGGAACTGATTCTAACGGATTCCGACCGCTCATTCGATGACGTGCGCACGCTTCGCATGGATGAGGCGTTGTCGTCTTCTCATTCACGCAACGAATGCCGCATGGAGGATCTGGTTTACGCGATCTTCACTTCAGGTTCCACCGGCCAACCGAAAGCGGCCTCGGTTCTCCACTCGGGCTTCGCCAATCTGTTGGAGTGGTATCGCAATGAACTCGAACTCGGTCCTGAAGATCACACGCTGGTCATCAGTTCGCCGAGTTTCGATCTCACTCAGAAGAACCTGTTCACTCCCCTGCTCACGGGCGGAACACTGGTGTTGGACGAGTGCGAGGCATACGACATCACCCGTCTGCTAGGTCTGATCCGTAGCCATGGCATCACCCTGATCAACTGCACGCCGAGCGCATTCTATCCGCTCGTGGATGCGGCCGCCGCGAATCAATACAAGGATCTCGCCACACTACGCTTTGCAGTGCTAGGCGGAGAACCGATCTCCATTCCCCGGCTGCGCGAATGGCTGGATCATGCAAACTGCCGCGTCGAAATCGTCAACTCATACGGCCCCACGGAATGCACGGACATCTGCCTGTTCCATCGCCTGCATCGCGGAAACCTCGATGATTTCCCCTTCGTTCCACTCGGCAGGGAGATTCCGAACGTGCAAGTCACCATCCGCGATCAAAACCTCTCGCTCCTTCCCACAGGCGATACCGGCGAACTTTGCATCAGCGGCGCAGGTGTCGGCGGTGGCTACCTCAACGATCCGGCACGTACTGCGGATCGTTTCGTCAACGGCATCTATCGCACCGGTGATCTTGCGAAACGACTCCCCTGCGGCACCTTCGAGTTTCGTGGCCGCGCGGATCATCAGGTGAAGGTGAATGGTTTCCGCATCGAACTCGGCGAAATCGAAATTGCGCTCAACGAGCATGATGCTGTCCGTGAAGCCGTGGTCACTGCAAACGACGGCAGACTCACCGCCCATGTCCAAGGTGACGCAACTCAGGACGAACTCCGCCGCCACCTTTCCGCACGACTGCCTTCCTACATGATGCCCTCGGTCTTCCGCAGCGTGGATGAGTTTCCTCTCACTCCTAACGGAAAAGTGGACCGCAAGGCGCTGATCCAATCCCGCCACTCTGACGTGCCAGTCATGTCGGACTCATCAATCGAATCCAGAATTCTCAGCATCTGGTCCGAAGTCCTCGGGCATCCCGTCACAGACACCACTGCGAACTTCTTCGATCTCGGAGGCAGCTCAATCCACCTCGCAGTGGTGCATGTGAAACTACGTGATATGACTGGCCGTGATTTCCCGCTCACCGATCTGTTCGCTCATCCCAGCGCGCGCGCCATCGCCGCCCATCTCTCTGCCTCGCCATCTGTAACTTCTACCGCAGCTCAAGATCGCGCCCGTCTCACAAAATCCAGTTTCAACAGATTCCAACGCCCCCAAAACCGATGAACGACAACGACCCCCAAGCCCCCGAAGCCATTGCCATCATCGGCATGTCCGGACGTTTTCCCGGCGCTGCAAACCCGGACGAGTTCTGGAGCAACCTCATCGCGGGCAAGGATTCGATCACTCGTTTTCCCGGACGCACCGAAGCCGATGGCCGCCGCTTTGTCGGTGCGCGCAGCATGATCGACAACCCCGAACTCTTCGACGCCGCGTTCTTCAATATCTATCCGAAAGAAGCGGAACTGATGGACCCGCAGCATCGCGTCTTCCTCGAATGCGCATGGGAAGCGCTTGAAGACGGCGGCTGCGATCCGGCCGCTTATCCCGGCATGATCGGCGTCTATGCGGGCCTCAGCCTCAACACCTATCTACTCAACAACCTCCGCACCGGCGGCGAACTCGCGAAAAACTATCAGGTCTCCGAATACCAGACCATGCTCGGAAACGACAAAGACTTCCTACCCGTCCGCGTCTCCTACAAACTCAATCTCCGTGGGCCGAGCATGACCATCCAGTCTGCCTGCTCCACTTCGCTCGTCGCAATCTGCCAAGCTTGCACCGCACTGCTCACCTACCAATGCGACATGGCACTCAGCGGCGGCGTTTCTATCAGCTTCCCACAACAACGCGACTATCTCTATCAGGAAGACGGCATGGTTTCGCCGGACGGTACCTGCCGCGCCTTCGATGCGGACGCTGCTGGCACAGTCTTCGGCCACGGCTGCGGCGTCGTCTTACTCAAGCGCCTCAGCGAAGCCATCACAGACCGCGATCCGATCCTCGCCGTCATCAAAGGCTGGGCTGTCAACAACGACGGCTCCGACAAGATCGGCTTCGCAGCCCCCGGCCTGAACGCACAGGCGGATGTCATCGCGCTCGCACAAGCTTCTGCAGGCGTCACGCCATCCGAAGTTTCCTACATCGAAGCCCACGGCACCGGCACTCCGCTTGGTGATCCCATCGAGATCGCAGCACTCACTAAAGCCTTCCGCGAGGGCGGCGCTGATAGAAACGCTTACTGCGCCATCGGCACCGGCAAGACCCACATCGGCCACCTCGATTGCGCTGCCGGCGTAACCGGAGTGATAAAGACCATCCAGCAGCTTCGTCATCAGAAAATCCCCGCGCTGCTTCATTTCAAATCTCCCAACCCACGCATCGACTTCGCGAACAGCCCATTCGCGCCGGTCAGTGAGGCGCTTGACTGGAAACCCGGCGACAAACCGCGCATCGCAGGCGTCAGTGCGTTCGGAGTCGGCGGCACTAACGCCCACGTCGTCATGGAAGAAGCGCCACCGCTTTCTAACACAACCCCCGGTCGCAAGTCTGAGTTACTCGTTCTATCAGCCCGCTCGGATACTGCTCTCGAAAGCATGTCCCGTCGTCTTGCGGATCATCTGGAAAACGAATCACCGGATCTAGCAGACGTCGCACACACCCTCGCCACCGGAAGACGCCCATTCGCACACCGCCGCGTCATCGTTGCAGCCGACACCACCGAGGCCATCGCCAAACTTCGCGATGAAGCTAAGGTTTCCACTGCACCCGCCACCGCTCCACAAGTCGCATTCCTCTTTCCCGGACAAGGCTCGCAATACACGGGAATGACCCGTGAAATCTACGAATCCGAACCCGCATTCCGCGAGGCAGTCGATCAGTGCGCGCTCATTCTACGTCCTTTGATCCGTCATGACGTCCGCATCACTCTCTATCCAAACGATCAGGAATTGGTAGCCGCCGAGCGAGACATCCATCGCACTGCACTGACCCAACCCTGCATCTTCGTCGTCGAATACGCTCTCGCCAAACTCTGGATGTCATGGGGCATCAAACCCTCGCTGCTGATTGGTCATAGCATCGGCGAATACGTCGCCGCCGTGCTCGCAGGCACCTTCAAACTGGAAAACGCGCTGCAACTTCTCGCCACCCGCGCTTGCTTGATGCAGGAACTTCCCACAGGTGCCATGCTCGCGATCCGCAAGGGCGCGTCCGAACTCACCTTGCCACAAGGCGTCGATCTCGCCGCAGTGAACAGCCCGCTGCTCTGCACCGTCTCCGGTCCGCACGATGTCATCGCCGCCTATCAGAAAAAACTGGATTCCCTCGGCATCCAGTGTCGTCTGCTGAAAACTTCCCATGCTTTCCATTCAGCGATGATGGAGCCGATGGTCGCGAAGTTCACCGAGGATGCGTCGATGATCCCTGCGAACGCGCCGTCGATTCCATGGATTTCCACCTGCACCGGAAAGCCCGTGGACGCCGCCACTCTCGCCGATCCTTCCTACTGGTCACGCCAACTCAGGAACACCGTGTTTTTCAGTGATGCACTGGAATCCGCATTCGAGAACAAGCACATGCTCCTGCTCGAAGTCGGCCCCGGCCAAGCACTCGCACAATTTGCACGCCAGCATCCGGCTAGGGAAAACACCCCTATCGTAGCCACGCTCCCCAGTTCATCAGCCGATCTATCAGACCTGCTCGCCGCCCTTGGTGAGCTTTGGAAAAACGGCGTGATGCCCGATTGGTCCGCTTGTTTCGCGGGTCAGCAACGCGCACGCCTGCACCTGCCCACCTATCCCTTCGAGCGCCAGAGCTACTGGATCGATAACTCCAACAACGCTCCTGCGCCGCAACCTGCACCCATTCCCCAACTCGTCTCCCCCGCCCCATCCGCCATGCCCGCCGCCGACCGTCTATCAGAAATCCAATCCAAACTCCGCGCCGTAGTGCTCGAACTCTCCGGCATCCGCGTGGACGATGACAAGGCCACCTTCACTGAGCTTGGATTCGACTCATTGTTCCTCACCCAGGCCAGCCAAACGATCCAGTCGAAGTTCGGCGTGAAGATCACCTTCCGTCAAATGCTCGGTGAGTTATCATCCGTAGCTACACTTGCAAAACATCTTGATGCCCATATGCCCGCCACTGCGGTTGTGACTCCAGTGCCATCCGCTCCAGTCAGTGCAGATCCAACAAGTGGAAATCCATTGGAACAACTTCTGGCAAACAACCTCCAGATCATGCAGGCGATGCTTTCAGGACAAGCACCCGCCGCAGAATCTGCATCCAGCGGTTTATCGAAAATCACCTGGCCCGCGCACCTGAACCGCAGCACCGCCACGAACACCCGCTTCGGCCCATACAAGCCAATCGATAAAGGCGAACAAGGCGGCCTCACCACCACCCAGCAGACAGCGCTCGACCAACTCATCGCACGCTACACCGCGAAGACTCCATCCTCGAAAACCTACACTGCGGAAAACCGCGCACACTTCGCAGACCCGCGCGCTGTTTCAGGATTCAAGTCGCAGTGGAAAGAGATGGTCTATCCCATCGTTTCATCGCGCAGCAAGAACGCTCGCATCTGGGACATCGATGAAAACGAATACGTGGACATCACCATGGGCTTCGGCACCTACTTCTTCGGTCACTCGCCCGAGTGGTTGACGGAAGCGATCTCCAAACAACTTCAGACCGGCATCGAAATCGGGCCGCAATCCGCAATCGCAGGCAAACTCGCGAAGGCCATCTGCAATCTAACCGGAATGGAACGCGCGACGTTCTGCAACACCGGCTCGGAAGCAGTGATGGCCGCCATGCGTCTTGCCCGCACCATCACTGGCCGCAATCGCATCGCCTATTTCACCGGTGATTACCACGGCATGTTCGAGGAGGTTCTCGTCCGTGGCGCATGGGTGGATGGCGTCTATAAAGCCCAGCCGATCGCACCCGGCATTCCGCAATCACTGGTAGAAAACATGCTGGTGCTCGATTACTCGGACCCTGCATCACTCGAAATCCTCAAGGCCCACGCGCACGAACTCGCCGCCGTAATGGTCGAGCCAGTGCAGAGCCGCGCACCCGGAATTCAGCCGCGTGAATTCATGCATGAAGTCCGCGCGATCACCGAGAAATCCGGCACTGCTCTCATTTTCGACGAAGTCGTTACCGGCTTCCGCTGCGCACCCGGCGGTGCCCAAGCCTACTTCGGAGTGAAGGCCGATCTCGCCACTTATGGCAAGGTCATCGGCGGCGGTATGCCCATCGGTGTTCTCGCAGGAAAACGCGAATACATGGATGCACTCGATGGCGGCGCATGGAATTATGGCGATGACAGTTTCCCAGAAGTGGGAGTGACATTCTTCGCGGGAACATTCGTCCGCCATCCGCTTGCGATGGCCGCCGCATGGCGCGTCGTCGAGCATCTCATGGGCGAAGGACCACGCCTGCAAATCGACATGGAAGAGCGCGTCTCCCGCCTCTGCCGCACACTCAACAATCACTTCGATGACATCGGCGTGCCGATCCGCATTCCTCACTTCAGCGCCTACGCGGTCATCGAATATGCACCGGAACTCAAACACGCGAGTTTACTCTGGTTTTTCCTCCGTGAAAAAGGCGTGCATGTTTGGGAAGGCCGTCCGCTCTATCTCACCACCGCCCATAGCGATGAGGATTTCGATCACGTCATCCGCGCATTCAGCGAGTCTGTCGCAGCCATGCAAGCCGCCGGTTTCCTACCCGCTTCCCGCGAAGGCTGCGGCCCGGCTCCCACGTCATTCCCACGTTGCGACAGCGCGCCGACTACCGAGGCACAGCGCGAGATTTTCCATGCGGTGCTGATGGGCGATGAAGCAAACTGCGCCTTCAACGAGTCCAACATCATCCGCTTCAGCGGCGGACTCGACATCGCTGTTTTGAAAACCGCGCTGCATGACATCGTCGTGCGCCATCCCGCACTGCGTAGCACTTTCTCCGAAGACGGAAACACACAGCATTTCCATCCGTCCGGGAAATCCATCGAGCTGATCGAGCACGACTTCTCCAGTCTCGATCTGGACTCGCCCTCGGCCACGCTGCCACTGTCACTCATCCATCGCTCGGAAAGCTCGATGCCCTTCGACATTACGAACGGCCCGCTTGTGCGCTTCGAACTCGTCCGCTTGTCTGGACAACGCCATGAGTTGCTCTTCACCGCGCATCACATGGTCTGCGATGGCTGGTCCTTCGGCATGATCCTCGCAGAACTCGCGACCGCCTACAATGCCCGCAAAGGCGGAAACCTTCCCGTCCTTCCTCCGGCCATGTCCTTCGCGGAATACGCCCGCATTGAAGCTGTCACCAGGGATAGCAAGGAAAGCATCGCAGCGGAAAACTACTGGATCTCCCGCTTCTCTAACGGAGCGCCCGTGCTCGATCTACCGACCGACCGTCCACGCCCGCCGGTGAAGACTTATGTGGGCGCGATGGAGTCGATCACCATCAACACGGACCGCTACGAGCGGCTCAAAAAGGCTTCGCCTAAACTCGGCGGCACCTTGTTTTCCACACTGCTTTCCACCTTCGCCACACTGCTGCATCGCCTCACCGGTCAGGACGATGTCGTCATCGGCGTACCAGCCGCAGGTCAGACGCGCATCGGTCGTGACGAACTCATCGGCCACTGTCTCAACTTCCTTCCGTTGCGTCTCTCTCCCGCTGCTGACAGGCCATTCCGCGCCTTCGCCACCGAAGTAAAGGATCAGGTTCTCGAAGCCTATGATTATCAGAACTACACCTTCGGCAGCCTGCTCAGAAAACTCAACTTGCCACGCGATACCAGCCGCGTGCCGCTCGTCTCGGTCATCTTCAACATCGACAAGAATGGCCTCGATCAAATCCGCTTCGACGGCCTCGGCTTCGATGTGGAAACCAACCCCAAGCAGTTCGTCAACTTCGAGTTGTTCTTCAACATCGTCCAGACCGACGAGAAACTCGTCGTCGAGTGCGAATACAACACCGACCTTCACGACAAAGCCACTATCCTCGGCTGGCTCGATGCGTTTGAACAACTCATCGAAGCCGTCAGCAACAACGGCGACGTGCCATTGCAGGGCATCGACATGCTCACTCCCGCAGACCGCACGCTGCTCGATTCATGGAACGCCACCGACGCGCCGCTGCCGTTGGAAACTTCGATGCACCGCTTCTTCGAGGACCACGCGCAACAGCAACCCAACGCCATCGCGCTACGTGCGGGAGACCGTTCGTTTTCCTATCGCGAACTCGACCGCCATGCCAACGCCCTCGCGGCGGAACTGCTGCGCTCCGGTGTCACACGGGAAACATTGGTCGGCGTCTGCGCCGAGCGACGTTCAGAACTGTTAGTCGCGATCCTCGCCGTGCTGAAAGCCGGTGGAGCCTACGTGCCCATCGACCCCAAGTATCCGAAGGAGCGCATTTCCTACATCCTGAAAGACGCCGCCGCACCGATCCTTCTCACGCAGCGTTCGCTCGCGGACAGCCTGCCTGCGGATGTGGCGAGCAAGCGCATCTTCATCGACGAAGCGCTGCAATACTCCGCCGATCGCCCCGCATCGGACACCCGGCCTGCGGATCTCGCCTACGTGATTTACACCTCAGGATCGACAGGACAACCGAAGGGCGTCGCCATCGAACACCGCAACGCGATCGCTCTCATCGGCTGGGCGAAGGGCGTCTATCAACCGAGCGATCTCGCTGGCGTGCTCTTCTCC
>JANMLQ010000175.1:0-9901 GCA_031372635.1 Akkermansiaceae bacterium
GGATTTTGCGAAACGCAGCTACCGGCTGAGCTTCCGGCCCGAATACGGTACCCGCAACCTGCCCACCCCGCTGCTGCGCGGCTTCGACCGCGGGATGCCGGTGCTCGACGAGCTGGACACGCTCGATCTTACTGCCGGCAATCATGACATGGTGGATCGTGGGTGCTATATGTCCAACCGCTTCGTCGAGGACACGATGCTGGAAATGGGCAGCCTCAATCCGCACGGCCGCTACGTCCATGTCTATATCAACGGCACCTACTGGGGCCAATACAACGCCCACGAGCGGCTCGAGGATTCGTTTCTCGCCGGCTATCTGGGCGGCAAAACTGAGGACTATGTGAACGTGAAGGGCAACGACAACGCGGGCGATCAGTTCGTCACCGGCACCCCCGATCCGCCCAACCGCGCGTTGTGGGAATCCGCCCGCGCCAACAAAGGTTCTTATGCCGCCGTGAAGTCGTCGGTGGATGTCCCGCAGATGATCGATTTCATGCTGCTATGGTTCTATGGCAATTGTGAAGGCGAGTTCCGCTGCGCCGGACCGATCGCACCGGGCAGCGGTTTTAAATTCTGGTCGGCCGATGCCGATGGCTTCCTGCGCACCCCGGACGGCGACACCACCGGCACTGCCGGGCCGGGCGGATTCTTTGGCGCGCTGGCTGCCGAGGGCCACCCGGATTTCAAAATGCTGCTGGCCGACCGCATCTACAAACATTTCTACAACAACGGTGCGATGACGCCCGGCCGCAATCTCGCCCGCCTCAACACCCGCATGACCGAGATCCAGGACAGCTTGATCGCCGAGTGCGCGCGCTGGGGCTATCGCACGCCGACCAATTGGGAAAGCTACGCGCAATCCATCCGCACCGGCATGTTTCCGGCCCGCACCGCCAATCTGCTCGAGCAACTGAAAGCCCGCGGGTTCTTTCCGAACATCGATCCACCGGTGCTCAGCAAATACGGTGGCAGCGTGGCTCAAGGCTATCAACTAACGTTCGCTGCCGGCACCGGCACGATCTACTACACCACCAATGGCACCGATCCCCGCCTGCCCGGCGGCGGTCTGGCTCCCGGCGCGGTGACCGCCAGCGTCTCCCAGCAGACGGTCGTTGCCGCTGGCTCGGTCTGGAAATTCTGGGACAAGGGTTCGCTGCCCGCCGCCAATTGGCACACCGCCGCCTACGCGGATACCGCTTGGTCGGGCGGGCCCGCACCGCTCGGCTATGGGGGCAACCAAACTAACGCCACGCTCCTCAGCTATGGCACCAATCCCAACGCCAAATACCCAACCACCTATTTCAGGAAAACTTTCACCGTCGCCGACCCGTCCGTCATTACCGGCCTGAACCTCGGCTTGGTCCGTGACGACGGCGCAGTCGTCTATCTCAATGGTGTGGAGGTGGTCCGCTCCAACCTGCCCGCCTCCGGCAGCATCGATTACTCCACCTTTGCTTCCTCCTCCGCCATTAACAAATTGAACGTGCTTCCGTTCACCGTGCCGGCCAACCTCCTCGTCGCCGGCACCAACCTGCTGGCCGTCGAAGTCCACCAAGCCACGGCTGACAGCGGCGATCTTCTGCTCGATCTTTCGCTGACGGCATCGTTGTCGCCACGCCTCGTGCTCAGCCAGAACACCACCGTCAAGGCCCGGTTGCTTAACGGCGGGATGTGGAGCGCTCTGGCGGACACCTCGTTCCAAGTTGCCCATCCGCTGCTCACTGGCGGTCCTTATGTGTTTGGCCAGTGGGCTGCCAGCGCGGCGGCCGGCACCTATCCGCAGGCGATGCGCCTGTTCCAAACCGACACCTTAGACCCGGATCTGGCGGCGACCATGACCAGCCCGTGGATGCAACCTTTCAATCTCACCACCCGCAGCCGGATCACCGGGCTGGGCAGCGCTGGGTTGGGCTTCATCAATACCGGCAGCGCGCAAAACACCCCGGGGGCAGGGTTTGTCGGGGCGGCGGTGTTGGCGCTCAATACCAGCGGCACCCAGGGCATCCGCGTCACCTGGACCGGCGGCACGGTAGCGCCTAACGAACGCGACTACGGCATCCGCCTGCAATACCGGGTGGGCGAAGCCGGCACCTTTGTGGACGTGCCAGCAGCCGGCGGCGGCGCGGTGGAATACCTGCGCAATTCGCTGGCCGGCCATGCCCAAGTGATTGGCCCGGTGACGCTGCCGGTGGCAGCGGAGAACCAAGCGCTGGTGGAGTTGCGCTGGAAATACTATTTCCGTAGTGGCATCACCGGCTCGCGGCCGGAACTGCGGTTGGACGACATCCAAGTCACCGCCGGGCCGGTGGTGCCGGAAGCACTGGCGCTGGTGGGTTTTCCCGTCACCTCCCAGGCCGGAGTGATCGGTGGCCCGGTGGAGATAGAGGTCCGCGGCCGCAATGGTGCCATTGCCGAGGGCTTCAATGGTCCCGTGACGGTTGGGCTGCAGGGCTCCACCGGTTTGCTGGGCGGCACGCTCACCCGCCAAGCAGTGAATGGCCGGATCACGTTTTACGATCTGGTGTTTCTGCAAACCGGCAGCCATACCCTCACCGTCACGGCGGCCGGTCTGACCGCCGCCACCAGCGTGGTGCCGACGCGGGTGCTAGGGTTGGCGGAGTTGGTGATGCCGCAATTCATCCAGGGCGAGCAGCCGGAGAACAACCAGCGGGTGCCCTTCGCGTGCCTGCTGCGGTTGGAGGGCTTGGTCCCAGGTGCCACCTATCGCTATGCCAACCAGTTCGTCGATGGCGACGACTCCCTCACGCAGGAGGGCGCCGGCAACATGATCTTCACCGGCGGCGCGTTCAGCCGCAGCACCGACTCGCCGCGGTTTTTGACGGGGGATTTGAATGTCCGCCACGGCGGATTCGTCGCGGATGCGTTCGGCCGCTACACCGGCTGGTTTGTCGCCGAACCCACTGGCCACGCGCGGTTTTCACCCGGCGGCACCGTGCAGGTGCGACTGCTGCTCAACGACGGTGCCGGCGGCGAGCAGGCCGCGCATTTCCTCACTGCGGCAGGGCCAGTGGCGGTGCTGGCCTTCGGCAGCGGGACCGGCGATGGCTCCGCAGTTTACGGCGACTCTGCCGCTGCTGCGCGAAATTTCGTCGTGCTCTATGACGACCTCGCGGGTGCCACCCGCCCATTGGCCGCCACTCCGGTGGAAGCCACCGGCATGGCGTTGGCTTCCAGTTCGGCCGCCTTCTATCAAACCCAGGTCGCGGGGCAGCCCAGCCGCTGGGGGACCATCGTGCCCAATCATCTGCCCGCCGGGGTGAGGCGGATCGAGGAGCGCGATCTCGTCACCGGCAATCTCGTGGCGGTGTTCACCAGTCCAGACGGTAATCGCCCGACCACCGGGCTGGCCACCGGCGCGCTGGCCGTGGGCGTGCGGTTGCCACCAACCGGTGCCAGCGGCTTTGCGCTCTGGCAGGCCAATCGTTTTTCACTGGCGGAGATAAATGCTCCGGCAGTGGGCGGCGCGACGGGCGACGCCGATCGCGATGGCACGAGCAATCTGCTCGAATACGCCTTTGGCATGAATCCGCACCAACCAGCGACCGCCGGCTTGCCCGGCGCGACGCTGGAAACGGTCGGCGGTGAACGGCAAATTGTGCTCCGCTACCGCCGCTTGGCCGGGACACCGGGGCTCACCTATCAAGTCCAGGTTTCCCCGGTAATGGCCCAATGGCAGGATGCGTCCGGGGCCTGGCTCAGCCCGCCGGCAGCGCAAACCGATCCCGGCGGCATCACCGAGACCGTGACCTCCCGCATGGCCGTGACACCCGCCGCCCCGGCCCGCTTCTTCCGCGTGCAAGTGGTGGAGCCGTGACGCCTAATCTATTTTCGCTGTTAGGCCTGATCCACACCAGCGGCGTGGCCCAGTTCGTGGAGCAAACCCGAGAGAGTGGTGAAACTCCAAGCGCTGGGGACTGGAGTAATACCATTTAACCCTAACTCCGAAGTTGATTCGTGAATACCTGCCGTAAAACCACTGAAGCACTGATAACCACTGAGGTCACTGACGATATAGATGAAGCACGGAAAAGTGCATTGCCCATTAGCCCAAGAAAATCAGTTCCTTCAGTGGTGCTCTGTGTTTCAGTGGTTAAAAATGGCCGAACTTGCCATCCAACTTCGGAATTCGGGTTAAAGGCATTGTGCTAGAAGCCCGTACTCCGAAACAGTCAAGATGGGGATTTTGCGCCGCATCCGCCAAACTAGATTTTAAAGCCTACTAGGGCTGCCGCATCAAAAGCATTGTACTTACCGCAAAGCCGCAAAAGCCACAAAGGGTCGTGGAGATCATTCCATCGCGCTTGGGTTTTGCGGGATGATTCAACGTCCGCTTCATTCATTGCTTCTCTCGATTTTCAGCCCCTTTACGTTTCCTTTGCGGCCTTTGCGACTTTGCGGTGAAAAATCCGGATCATGATGCGCCAGACTGCAATTCGCACGGAGATCGGAGCCGAATCCCGCCTTGCCCCGCACCGCGCTGCCTGCTTCCATCCGCGTCCCAACACGCATTCTTATGGCCAACAAAGACGTCACCGATCCCGCCCGCATGGAGAAAATCGTATCGCTGTGCAAACGCCGCGGCTTCATTTTCCAAGCGGGCGAACTCTACGGCGGCCTCAACGGCTGCTGGGACTACGGCCCGCTCGGTGCCGAGCTAAAACGCAACCTCAAGGACTTCTGGTGGCGCAAGACCGTCCAGGAACGCGATGACGTGCTCGGCATGGACGGCGCGATCCTGACCATGGAACAAGTGCTCGTTTCCTCCGGCCACGTCGGTGGATTTAGCGACCCAATGGTCGATTGCAAGACCTGCAAAGGCCGCTTCCGCGAGGACAATATTGAAACCTCGCAGTGCAAGGAGAAACCCAGCGTCTGCCCCGGACAATCGCCGAAGTGCGAGCTCACAGAACCGCGCCAGTTCAACCTAATGCTCCAGACCAACTTCGGCGCGACTGGCGAGCAGATCGCCTACCTTCGCCCGGAGACCGCGCAGTCGATCTTCTGCCAATTCAAAAACATCCTCGATTCCAACCGCATCAAGCTGCCCTTCGGCATCGCGCAAGTCGGTAAATCATTCCGCAACGAAATCAACCCGCGCAACTACATCTTCCGTTCGCGCGAGTTCGAGCAAATGGAGATCGAATACTTCTGCCACCCGGACGACGGCCTGCGCCTCACCGACGAGTGGTTAGAATCGAGGCTCGCGTTTTACGAAGAGATCGGCATCCCGCGCACGAAGCTGCACATCAATGACATCCCTGATGGCGAGCGCGCCTTCTACTCGAAAAAGACCTACGACATCGAATACGAATTCCCCTTCGGCGTGCAGGAACTCGAAGGTGTGGCCTACCGCACAGACTACGATCTCGGCGTCCATCAAAAAGGCGCGGGCAAGCCGCTCGAATACTTCGATGAGGAAACGAAGGAGCGTTTCCTTCCGCACGTCGTCGAGCCATCTGCCGGTTGCGACCGCACCATCCTCGCGCTGATCTGCGAGGCCTTCGATGAAGAGACTCTCACCGATGATAAAGGCAAAGAAGACATCCGCACCGTGCTGCGCTTCAAGCCCACCATGGCTCCGATCAAGGTCGGCATTTTCCCGATGCTCAAGAAGAACGACGAGCAAGTCCGCATCGCCAAAGACATCCAAAAGACACTCCAGAAGTGGATGCCCGTCTTCTACGACGACGGCGGCGCGCTCGGCCGCCGCTACCGCCGCCAAGACGAAGTCGGCACGCCGTATTGCGTGACTGTGGACTTCGATACGCTCGGCGAAAACGGCGATGATCTCAAAGGCACCGTCACCATCCGCCACCGCGATTCGATGGAGCAGGAGCGCATCAAGATCGAAGCCCTACTGCCTTGGCTGCTGGAGCGCGTGCGGTGAGGAGCGGCGATCTTTACTGTCGCCTTCATGAAATAGCGGACAATAAAAGTCCGCACTCCTTGCTCGCTGATTTACCCGTCATTCTCAAAGTCATTCTTGCTATTGAGATTCTTTCTCAATAAAAGACATGGATGAAACCTGACTGGTGGGGAGAAACCCACGGCCTCCGCTACGCCCGGATGAAGGGCGATGTCGGCGCACAGAGTTGGAAGTGGGAGGTTTCCTCCAAAGAGTCCGTCTGGTTATGGCTCAATCGCGAAGGCGAAGGCTTGATCTGGGGAGAGCGGGATCGGTTTTTCCTGAAACCCGGAATGTATGCTATGACTGGCGGCGACTCGGCGGGCAAATGGTCCTGCATCCGCCATGCCGGAAGCCACCATTTGGAATTGGTGGTCATTTCGCGGGACTGGCTGGCGAAACGTCTCGGGAGTCCGCCAGCCCATCTGCACCCCGGACTCGCCAAATGGATGATGGACGGTGGCTCGGTCGGTTTTTGCGGCCTAATGGGCGTCTGGGAACGTGACTTGTGCAAGGCATTGCAGCGGTCCGGAAGCAATGCCGGTCCCGGCACGCTGCTGGTGGAGGCGAAACTGCTGGAGTGGTCGGCAGCACGTTTGTTTCGAACCGGATCAGCCGCGAAAACTCAGGAAGTTCAAACCACGCCGGGCGGATCCGTCGCGCGCGCGCTTCAACTGATGGGTGGCCGTTTCGCCGAACCGCTGGATCTTGCCGCGCTTGCCCGCGATGTCGGATCGTCGCCACACCATCTCTCGCGGAAAGTAAGCGCGGAGACTGGTCTCACACTGCAACGCCACCTGCGCCGCCTCCGCATTGAGCGGGCTTGTGAGGAACTGGAATCAAAACGCATGAACGTTACCGAAGTGGCGCTGGAAGTCGGCTATCAAAGCCTCAGCCATTTCGCAAAAGCCTTCCGTGAGGAAACCGGACGCAATCCCAGCGAGTGGCTTGCGGGACCAGCCGGGCCGGGCCTTAGTTCGACTTGATGATGAACGAAGGATCACCCGCCTGTTGCGCCTGGATCGACCAGCGCCGCATGTCCCGCAGGGATTTTTCATCGAGCAGTTCGACATTGCCACCAAGCATGGCGCAGACTGACTTTCCACTCCATCGAAAGTCGTTGAATCCGTGATCCGATGCAGCACGACTTTTTGAAAACTTCGCGGATGACCAAACGCGACGATTGAGATTCGGCGGGCGCACTTCAAAGTATCCCGATTGTTTTTCGCTGGCCCGCGCAGAGCCAAAGACGATCAAGCGCTCAGGCGAGTCCGCTTCGGACAACTGGCTAAGATGGAATTTCCCATAGACTTCGATCAGCTTGGGCGTGGGCGGCAATGGGCTACCCGAGCCAAAATTGCCACCTACCAGAGTGGCGTTCAGTCCTAGGTTGGGATGCACGCTGACGAGATAATCCCGGTTTTCTTCTTTCAACGCGGATTCGTTGCCATTGAAAAACATCACGCCTTCGACTTTCGGAACATCGGGAATCAATCGCCACGGGTATCGTGCGTTCATCGGAAAATGCAGTGGCGCGCCTTCCAGATTCGTCACTCCCTCCTCTGCCTGATATCCAGCCATCACTCTGCCGCCATTATCCGATGCCTTGGAAAGGTAAGCACAGATGAGATTGCGCGCGGCATTCATTTCAACGGCGCATCTCGTCTTGGCTCGGGCGCTTCTCCATGCGGCCGCGCCGCCGATAGCCAGCGATGTGATGATCGCGATGACGACCAAAACTTCAATCAATGTGAATCCCGATTGTGTGCGTTTCATAACGATGGAACGAGTGCGATGCGGTAAAAACGTGAGCCGTGGGCCACACTCTCAGTGTGTGAACCGCTGCCAGAAATGATCGCCGTGTGGCTGATTACCGGAGTCCACGACTCTGCTGCAAGCGTGCTGCTGGATTCAAGCGTGTGAGTGAATCCCGCGAACTCGGGCCAGCTCACTGTGACTTGGTTTCCCGTGCGCGTGATGGTGAGTTGGACATCCAGCTCCGCATCCAGCCACATGCTTGGCGCAAGCCCGCCAAAGAGTTGATGATACACATCGTCGCGCGTGTAGAAGGATGCCAGTTGGCCGCCTTGCTGGATCGCCGGATGCAGTGAAGTGATGGAAAGCCAGATTCGCCCTGTGGCCATCCCTTGTTTGAGATAGTCCGTCACTCCGGGCAGTGATGGATTCACGGAGAAGGTAAATTCCGAGTCGATAGGCACAGGATTTCCTGCGGAAACTGTTGCGGACTCCCCCACCGCCCATGGGATGGAATCGAATTGCCCGGTGATGTTGTTGCTCACATCCTGCCCGGTGCCAGTCGCGCTGTATCCAAAAGGGAAAGCATTGCGCGTGCCCGGTGATACCGTGCCATGCGCGGATGTCTCCATGAATGTGGCTGCGGTAAAGCCATTGCGAAAACTCGCGCCGTGGAGTTCGATCGGGCGACCGGGATCAGAATCAGCGATGGATGCAGGGATGGCTGGAGTGGCGTAAGTTTGCCATGCGTCATACGTCGGGTCATAGATAAAGGTGTTGTTTTGACTGATCGTGGCTTTGATTTTCACCGAGTTCACCCGGTAACGGGATGCTGGCAGTCCGGGAGGGAGGGCGGACGCGGTATCGAATGCGAAGAGGAAAAACCCCCAGCGGTCGTCCAAGCCCGCGCTACCCGGCAAGGCGCTGAATGTAGAAGCCTGGGCGCGTGTGCCCGGCGTGCTGTTAGAAGGATACATCCAGCGGTCATGCGAGGGTTCTCCAATGGTCCATGCTGCGGCCCCCGCGCGGGAGGGGACTAGCGCGGAAGCCGCAGCGATGCACATTACAAGTGTTGGATTCATCGGGGGGTATCAGTTGCGCCTACGGCGAAATAGGGCGAGTGTGGCAAGTGAACCGATGAGCGCGGCGGATGGCTCCGGCACCACCTGCACGAAACTGTCACCGGTACTCAGATGGATCTCATATTGCGTGAGATGATTGTTCGTTAAACTGCCCCAAGTCACTTCATAGCTCGTGATGAATCCTGCAACCGACGAGAAATCCCACTGCCAGGCGTAGTTGGTGGTGGGCGAAGGCGGCCCGCCGAAGCCCGATAGGTAATTTCCCGTGGATGTGGTCTTGAAATTCGCAAGCAGCGATTGGCTTCCGCCATTGTAGTGAAGCACGGGCGCAACTCCCACCAGTGCTCCGGTGTCGAGTTGCAGCACCAGCGTCTTCAGGTTGGTGATGGGGGATGCATCGGCCAGTTTGAAATTGCCACTTGTCCCGGCGTCATAGACGGAAGTGGAAGCAAAGTAGCCGCCGCCCGAGACTTTGGAAAACACGGCGCTAGAAGTGACTGGTGTGTTCGCTGCGATCGGCCCCGCCCATGCGCCTGTGGTGTTGACGAACGAAGACGAGCCGCCGGCACCGGGATAGTTCGAGCTTCTGAGCTGGCCCCATTTTGCGGATTCGCTGTTGCCGGGAAGACTGATGGTGATGGCCGCATGGGCGGTGCTGATGGCCGCGATGCAGGAAATGACTGCGTATTTCATGGTCGTAATGTTAGAAGGTGCTAGGAAATCTCAGCGGGCGATCACGTAGTGGTTCAGCGCGGATGTGACCTCGCCTGCCTCGGATTTACTTTCCGCGAGACGCGAGAGGCGCTTGTTCAGAGCTTCACCGTCCTGATGCGTGGTGTAGGTGAAATGCTCCCGCGCCTTTTCGCCTGACTGGAGCCAGAAAGACCTGACGCCGTCCCAGAACTTGCCGTTTTCCTTCCACCATGAGAGTGCGATCTCAGTCGATGGGCTTTCAGTGCGAGTGTAGGTATTCAATCCAGTCTCGTAGCAAAGCACCCGCTTTTGCTCGCCCTCGCGATCCAAAATCTTTCGGTTGTCCTGGCAGTGAATCCAACCGCTCGGGGTAAGCGCATGGCGGTTGATGACCGTGAGATAATCGTAATCATCCCGCGTCGTGTATTCGCGGCGTGGAAGAGGA
>JANMLQ010000176.1:0-10716 GCA_031372635.1 Akkermansiaceae bacterium
TTCGTTTGGGACCGCAGGTCCGCCTCGGGCTGCTCTCCACCCCGCCTCGCGACGACGCAGTTGCCTCCGGCTGCTTTCCCGTTGCTCGTCTCGGGATGACTCAGACTTTCACTGGTTGATTTCATGTATGTGCGCACGCACAAGCGCATGCCACGCTGGGCATGGAAAGCATTGAGACGCGTGGATAGGATCATTCCTCACCAATGAACATCCGCTTCATGCCCGCAGCAGCCACAGAGCGGACAATCCACCGTTCGATAGGATCGCGGGTGGGATCGAGCCGATCCGGACGAAATAGGAGGTGGTGGTCCCGAGCGTGATCGCTCCAATAGATCCGAGGAAGGAGCAGGAGGGCGATTGAGTCGTGAAGTGAGGCATCGTTTCTCCCCAAAACACCGGAAAAAAGAAACTTGCCCGGTTTCTGCGGATGCCTTAAACCATCGCCCGAGTCGCTGATGCGATGTTTCCCGGCCACCGCCGCGCAATGATTTTCCCGGAACGATTCCTATCCGCACACCCCGCTGGTCCTGTTGACCGGCTTGGGTGCGCCGTCCACTTACTATGATCCGGCCCACGGTTCATCGTTCCTTTTCACTCTTCACACCGCTTTCGTGTGTCGGCTCCGGCTGTACACGTGGCGGCGTGTCGCATCCACCCATCGGAGGACAAAGCCATCGCTAAGCCACAAAGAGACCAAAATAGGGGTCGTTTCCGCGATATGACGCGGATCAACGACCGCATCCGCGCCCCCAAAGTCCGCGTCGTCACCAGTGACGGCCAGCAACTCGGAGTCATGAGTTCACGGGAGGCGCTGGCAAAGGCGCAGTCCCTCGGACTCGACCTCGTCGAGATCGCCGGCCAAGTGGACCCACCGGTCTGCAAAATCGTCGATTACGGGAAATACAAATACGAGCAGGCGAAGCTGAAAAAGCAGAAGTCCAAGAGCGCCACCCGGATGAAGGAAGTGAAATTCCGCGTCGGCACCGGCCAGCACGACTACAACATCAAGCTCGGCCGCGCCGAAGGATTCCTCGATACGAATCACAAGTGCCGTTTCGTGCTCCAGTTCCGTGGTCGGGAAAACGCCCACAAAGATCTCGGATTCGTGGTGCTCAATCGCATCATCGAAGACCTCAAGACGATGGCCCAAGTCGATCAAGCGCCGCGCCTCAACGGTCGCGCCGTCGCCATGATCCTCTCACCGCTGCCCGCCCACCAGCGCAAGCGCAAGTTCCACCTCTTCCACGGTGAACTCATGGAAGAGGACGATCACGATGACGAGCACCATGAGGAAGAGCTGGATGACGAGGTGCCGGATGAAGCGCCGGATGAAGCGCCAGCCCCCGCTGCCGAAGAGCCGAAGTGAATGTCGAACTTCCAACTTCGATGTTGGAAGTTCAAAGTTCGATGTTCCGCCATATGGCGTTGCCTCATGCGAAACAAGCCGTCAGCCACTGCTCGACGGCCTCAATGACCTGAACGTGTTCCTCCTCGAATGAATGGCCCGCAGCCGGGATTTCGATGAGTTTCTTGCGGGCGAATGCGGCAGCAAACGCATCCTGGCTGTCCTGCACCGGCACCAGATCGTCCGCAGTGCCGTGGATCAGCAGCCATGACTGGGTGATCGTCGCCGCCATCGCCAACACATCGCCGGTGGCGTTCATTTCCTGCACGAAATTTTCTGATAGAGGAAATGCTGATTCCTCCCACATGCAGTCCTTTCCCGGAGTGAGTCCGCCGAATTCGCGCGCCACGAAATCCGCAGTGCGGACCATGCCTGCGAGAGAAACGAGCGCATGAATCCGCAGGTCCGTAGCGGCAGTGAGCACGCCGACTGCCGCGCCCATGCTGTGGCCGATGTAGGCCACTCTCACATAGTCCGGCACCACATCCAGCACGGCTTTGAGATCGGAAACCTGCTTGCCGAGGGAGGAATCCTCGAAGCTCCCTTGCGAGCCGCCGTTTCCGGAAAATGAAATCCGCATGCATGGCAAGCCTTGCGCGGACAGAGCTTCGGCGATGGCGACCAACAGCGGACGATCCTTGTTGCCTGTTAGACCATGGCCGAGGATGACAAGCGTGTCTCTGCGCTCTGCAGGATGGAACGAAACATCGAGTCGCTCGCCGATAGGGTTTTTGAATACTCCTGAGGTCAACATGTCATGCAGCGTTTGTATTTTTATGCTCTATCTGGAAAAGTGAGTTCGGCGATCCCGGATTTATCCAGCCCGCCAAGCCCCAGGCCGGTCATTTTCCGGTATTGGGTTTCTGCGGCCTTCGACAAGGGCGTCGGGATGCCAACCGCGTCCGCCAGTGCATTCGCGATTCCAGAATCCTTCGCCGCGTGTTCGGCCGAGAAATAACAATCGTGCTCGCGCAGAATCATGTCATCGCCATCGGTCTCCAGCACTCGGGAATTCGCCCCGGTTTGGGAAAACACTTCCTTGAGAAGCTGGAGGTCGAGTCCCAGCGCCGCACCAAGTCCCAGCCCCTCCGCCAAGCCTGCGGTATTGATATTCATCACCATGTTCACCAGCGCCTTGATCTTCGCCGCATGACCCACCGGCCCCACATGCCGGAGCGAGACTGATAAGTCTTCAAGCAGCGGTTTCATGGCGAGAAACACCGCTTCATCGCCGCCGATCATCAGGTAAAGTGTGCCCTGCCGTGCCTGCGTGATGCTCGATGCCATGCTCGCCGCCAGCGTCGCCGCGCCTGCCGCTGCAGCCGCATTTGCTGCCGCCTCGTGGCACCCTGGGCTGACCGTCGCGCAGTTGATGAAGGTTTTTCCGGCAGCTCCTTCGAGCAACGATCCGGTCCCGGAGAAAATCGCGTGCATCGCCGCGTCATCAGTCACCACGGTGATGATCACATCGCAGGCTGCGGTGACTTCAGGCAGCGTTTTGACAGCCTTGCTTTGCAACTCCTGAGCAAGAGAAACCGCCGCAGCCTCATGCGGATCATACACCGCAGCGATCCGGTATCCCTGATCCGCGAGACAGCGGGCCATGTTCGCCCCCATCCGCCCCACCCCGACAAATCCGACTGCCATTTCCTTCATCGCGCGGAATTAAGGAGCAGCCAGCGGATTTCGCAACAGGAACTTGCCCCGCTGCGGAAAATCCCCGCGTCCCCCGAAGGGGTGATAGACAAAACCGCCCGGATCACTAACCTGCGCGGAAACCTCAGCCTTTCCAACCCACAAATCATCCTCATGAACCCCATCCTCGGCGTCTTATTCCACTGGCTCGGCGGCCTCGCATCCGGCTCTTTCTACGTTCCATACAAAGGCGTCAAAAAATGGTCTTGGGAAACCTACTGGCTCGTTGGTGGCGTGTTTTCCTGGATCATCTGCCCTTGGTTTTTCGCAACCCTGCTGACCAAAGACCCCGTCGGCGTGATCCAGTCTCAATCCGCATCCACCCTTGGCTGGACTTACCTCTTCGGTGTTCTCTGGGGCACAGGCGGACTTACATTCGGACTGGCGATGCGCTACCTCGGGATGTCGCTCGGCATGGGCGTGGCATTGGGATATTGCGCCGCATTCGGCACTCTGCTTCCGCCTATCATCAAGGTGTATTATCCAAACATTCCCGTGGCTGAGTCCATCACTCAGATCGCCGCCACCACACCTGGAAAATACACCCTCGCAGGTGTAGCTATCTGCCTCATCGGCATCTTCATCGCCGCACTTGCAGGTGCCACTAAAGAGAAGGAAATGCCAGCCGCCGAAAAACAGAAGTCGGTCAAAGAGTTCAATTTCAAGAAGGGAATCTTGGTCGCCACATTTTCTGGTGTGATGAGCGCCTGTTTCAGCTTTGGTCTCACTGCTGCAGAACCTATCGGCAAAGCATCCGTCGCCGCAGGCACCGATGAACTTTGGTCAGGCCTGCCCAGCCTCATCGTGGTGATGTTCGGAGGATTCACCACCAACTTCATCTGGTGCGTTCTGCTGAATTTGAAAAACCGCACCGGCTATCAGTATCTCGCCTCCCACGCCCGTCCCGAGCATGCAGGACTTGTCGCCAGCGGCGGCGATCACGGAGGCGGCGGTGGCCCGGCCGTGAAGATCAACAAGCACGATCTCGCCATTCCAATGCTCGGAAACTACCTCTTCTCCGCGCTCGCTGGCACCACTTGGTATTTCCAGTTCTTCTTCTACTCCATGGGCCATGTCCACATGGGCGGCTCCGACCCCAAAGGCTTCGGATTCTCATCCTGGACGCTTCACATGGCCTCCATCATCGTCTTCTCCACCATCTGGGGTTGGATTTTCCACGAGTGGAAAGGCTCTTCCAAGAAAGCCCACACACTCATCGCGTCGGGCATCGCCGCCTTGATTCTCTCCACGATCATCATCGGATATGGAACGTATCTGAAAGGCTTGATCGGCGCAGGTCATTGAGGCTTACTGTTAGAGATTGGAACCCGATGCTGCGTCTCAAGTGGTTGTGGCGTATCGCCGCAATGTGACTTTGCTGCGAGACGCAGCAACCACTATCCACGCCCTCCGGCTCTTGTTCCAATCATCCCGTAAAATTCCACGTTCCATTCGCGGAATCGTTTCATAGCGTGGCGACCTTGCCTGCCGGATAGAGTCCGGCGGGCCACACACATCGCCACCATGAAACCACCTCCCTTGGACAACACTATCAACTTTCCCCGTCCGCAGTTCCGCTTCTCGCCACGCTGGCTACTCGGTGCTCCGGTGGCCTTTTTCCTACTCGTCGGCGCGTTTTCCAGCTTCTTCACCGTCAGCCCCGAGTCCGTCGCTGTAGTCCGTAGATTCGGAAAATTCACCTACACCGCCAACCCCGGCCTGCACTTCTAGCTCCCCTACAGCATCGACACCGCGACCATCGTGCCCATCCGCCGTCAGCTCAAACTTGAGTTCGGCTACGGCTCGCCCAACGCCACCAACCCCGATCAAGTCGGTGACGAACCGGAAAAGGAACGCGACATGGTCACCGGCGACCTCAACGCCGCCAACGTCGAGTGGGTGCTCACCTACAGCATCACCGATCCCAAACAATACCTCTTCCACTTCCGCAATCCCGGCTCCACCCTGCGCGATCTAACCGAAAGCGTCGTCTGCCAGGTCATCGGCGATCGCACCGTGGACGAAGTCCTCACCATCGGCCGCAACGAGATCGAAGCGGACTCGCTGCTGCGCCTCAAAGCCATCCTCGCCAACCTCTCCATCGGTGTCTCCGCCGATCAAATCCAGCTCATGAACGTGCATCCGCCCGATCTGGTGCAGGGTTCGTTTGAAGAGGTCAACCGCGCCCAGCAAGAACGCGCGCAGATGATCAACGAAGCCAACGGCGAATACAACCGAGTCATCCCCAGAGCCAAGGGCCTCGCAGATCAACGCATCTCCGGTGCCGAGGGCTTCGCAGTCCAGCGCGTCAACCAGGCAGAAGGCGACGTCGTCCGCTTCAAGGAACTGTTAGCGCAATATGAAAAAGCCCCCGCCATTACCAAACAGCGACTCTATCTGGAAACGATGAACGAGGTGCTGCCCAAGCTCGGCCCCAAGATCATCATCGACGAGGACGCCAAGCAGCTCCTCCCGCTCCTCAACCTCAACAAGTGATCCCGCGCATTCCCATGAAAACACTCATCACCATCTTCACCCTCTTCGTCGCAGCGGTCATCTTCTCCAGCAGCGCCTACACCATCAGCGAGACCGAACAGATCTTCATCACCGAGTTCGGAAAACCCGTGGGCACTCCCATCAATGCGGACCCCGCAAAAAACGAAGCGGGCCTGCATTTCAAGAAACCCTTTATCCAGCAAGTCAACCGCATCGAGAAACGCATCCTCGAATGGGACGGCCCCGCCAGCGACATGCCCACCCGGGACAAGCTCTACATCACCGTGGACACCTTCGCCCGCTGGCGCATCACTGATCCCAAGACCTACTTCGAGAAACTCCGCGACGAACGCAGCGCACTCTCCCGCCTCAACAACATCATCGGCAGCGCCACCCTCGATGTCATCGCGAAACACGACCTCATCGAGTTGATCCGCAGCGAAAAGGACCGCAAGCCGGAACGCGACGAGGCGCTCGTCATCGAAAACTCCACCCTCGGCCTGCTGCCCCCCATCCGCTACGGACGCGCCGCACTCACCGCACAGATCCTCAAGGCCGCGCAGCCCAAGGTCACCGATCTCGGCATCGAGCTGCTCGACATCCGCTTCAAGCGCATCAACTACAAGGCCGGAGTCATCAAAAAAATCTACTCCCGCATGTCCTCCGAGCGCCTCCAGATCGCAGACCGCTTCCGCTCCGAAGGCGCAGGCGAGGCCGCAAAAATCATCGGCCGCAAGGAGCGCGACCTACTCGAAATCGAGTCCGGAGCCTACCGCCGCGAGCAAGAAATCAAGGGCAGAGCGGATGCCACCGCCACCGGCATTTACGCCGGTGCCTACAGCTCCAGTCCCAGCGCGGCGGATTTCTATCAGTTCACAAAAACTCTGGAGACCTATCAGAAAACCCTCGGCAAGGATAGCACCGTCATCCTCACCTCAGACAGCGACCTATTCCGCCTCTTCAAGCACATCGAAAAACCGGCGAAGCCATAGGTCTTATGGGTCCCATAGGGCCTATCTCACCCTTCCGCCTCACGCGCCGGTGCGCCGGTCTCGAAGCGCATCAACTCCGCGATGAAGGTCAGCGGGATGTCGCCAGTTTCGCCGTTGCGGTTTTTCGCGAGCACGAGATTAGCCTTACCGGCCTCGGCCTCGCGCTCCTCCTCGTTTTCCGCGTAGTAGGCGGAGCGATAGAGTAGTCCCACCATGTCCGCGTCTTGCTCGATGGAACCGGATTCCCGAAGGTCCGACATGCGCGGCACGCCGAGGCTCTTGCCAGTCCGCCCTTCCGGGCCGCGGTTGAGCTGGGCGAGGATCAGAATCGGCAGATGCAGCTCCTTCGCCAGCCCCTTGATGCCGGCGGAAATTTCCGCGATTTCCCGCTCCCGCGAGTTTTCCGCCTGCTTGGTGCGGGAACGCATCAGTTGCAAATAGTCGATGGCGATGAACTGGATGTTTTCATCGCGCTTCTTGCGGCGGGCCTTGGCGCGCAGCTCGTTGATCGAGATGCCGGGCGTGTCGTCGATGAAGAGCTTCGACTGCGCGGTTTCCAAACACGCGCGCTGCACCCGCTGGAGGTCGCCCTTGTTCGGCGTGTAGCCGCGCGAGAGCTGGCTCATCGCAAACTTGGACCTCGCAAAAACGAGGCGCTGCACGAGCTGGAAGGCGCTCATTTCGCAGGAGAAAACCATCGATGGCACGGCCTGATCGATGCAGATGTGCTCCACGATGTTCATCATGAACGAGGTCTTACCCATCGACGGACGCGCGGCGACGACGAACATTTCCCCCGGTTTCAGACCGTTGCTTTTCTTGTCCAACTCCTCGAAGCCGGTGGACAATCCGGACGCACCCCGTTCCCCCGCGAGTAGCTTCTGGAAGTAGATCGAGAACTCCTCCACCGACTGCTTGATGGTCGGAGCCCGGTTCGTTTCCGAACCCTCGCGGATGGCGAGCATCTTCGCCTCCACTGTGTCTAACAGAGAAGCCACTTCGTCCGGCGCATCATAAGCCTGCGCGATGGCCTCGTTGGAGTTTTGGATGATCGAACGCAGAACAAACTTGTCCTTCACATGCTGCAAGTGATGGCGGAAATGCCCAGGACTCGGCGCGTAAGTGTAGAGATCCGTGAGAGCAGCGGGACCACCCACGCGATCCAGCAGGCCGCGATCCAGCAGCCGCTGCACCAGCGACACCAGTTCCACTTCCTGCCCGGTCTCAAACATCTCGATCAGGAACCCGAACAGCGTCGAGTGCGCGGGCAGATAAAAATGCTCCTTCGTCAGCTTCTCCTCAATCGCCACGCCGATGTATTCCTGCGGGTCCTGCAACATCGAAGACAACAAACTCTTCTCAGGCCCCAGTGCATGCGGCAGCGCGCGTGTCACATCATCCACCGTCGCCGCTCCTTGCTGGAGGGATGCGGTCTTCGGAAAATTCGTCGGTGTAGAGGGTGTTTCGTCTGCCATGGGCGGGAGGAAGACACTGCCATTTCATCTCCCGGCAGGTCAATGTCGGCATGATGTGGATGCCTTGTGAACAAGTGCGAGTAAGCTCGCAAAGCGCTGGTTTCCAGCTTCAAGGCATGCGATGCCGTGTGTGAAAAATCGCTTCGTGCATCGTAACTACGGTTTGGGCTTGGTGGGCGGTAGCTGAGAACGGATAGGTCTTTCGCGGAGGGGATTGAAATTCGAAACTAATCGGGGCGTTACCCGCATTATCTATGTGCTGGATTTCACTTCGACTTGTCGGCTAAGGCAAGGGCATTGGTAGGGCATTCGTCGGATTTTAAAATTCCCCTACTACGGTATTGCCTGCCCTCGTTTCCCCAACCTACAAATCAATCCCAGCAAACCGCAAACCAACACAATCCAACATCATGAAACTACACAACGCCATGTGGCCAGGTCTCGTCGGCAAGGAACCAGACACCGACCATCCGCCCATCACGCTTGAGCGCATGCTCGAACTCACCACCGCCACCAACGTCAACGGCCGCAAGTTCGACGGAGTGGACCTCTTCGTTTTCCACCCGCACACTGATCCCGACGCCTCGGACGATACGATCAAGGCCATGGCCGATCAGATCGCCGCCGCCGGTCTCAAAGTCGGCTCGCTCGTCGCCCCCGTCTGGCCGGGCACCGTCGGCGGCTGCTCATTCGGCACCGATGAGGATCGGAAAAAATTCGTACTCGCCGTGGAGAAAGCCTGCCGCGTCGCCAACATCCTCAAGGCACACGGCGTGCGTGATTACGGCCTCATCCGCATCGACTCCGCAGGCGGCGTCAACGATTGGTCGAACGACCCCGCAGGCAACACCAAGAAGATCGCCGAAACCTTTCGCGAAGCCGGTAAACTCGCCGCGCAACACGGCGAGCGCCTCGCCGCCGAAGGCGAAATCTGCTGGGGCGGCATGCATTCATGGAAGGCCATGCTCGATACCCTCGAAGCCACCGGCATGCCGGAAACCGTCGGCTTTCAGGCCGATCTCGCGCACACCTATCTCTACCTGATGGGCTACAACGCGCCTGAAGCCGCGCTGCTCAAGGAAGGCTACAGCGACGAGGAATTCTGGCCCGCCTACAAAACCCTCACTGACGCGCTCCGTCCCTGGACCTTCGATTTCCACGTCGCGCAAAACGACGGTTCCGTCCACGGCACCGGCTCGCACGACAAGACCGGCCGCCATTGCCAAGCGAACGATCCTAACGGAAAACTCGACATCGCCAAATGCTCCGCCCACTGGCTCAAGAACGCCGCCGCTCGCGGCATGAAACACATCTGCTGGGACGGCTGCATGTTCGCCAACGACGTGCTCGAAAACGCGGAAACCTGGAACCACGTTCTCAAAGCGATGATCGAAGTGGACGAGGCTCTTTGATCTTACGGAGCGCGAGCTTCAGTCCACCTCTTCCCTACCCATAGCCAACCTTGCGGACCGAAGTCCACGCGCCATTAACTCACAATGAAAAAAGAACTCCGCATCGGACTCATCGGCTACGGCTTCATGGGACCCCACCTACCGCACCGGAGTTAGAAATATCATTTAGTGGATATGAATCCAACCATCAACCTGCCAAGCGGCAGCTTGCACATCGACGCATCGGGCGAGGCATTCACTTTGCCGGAACTGAGCCTGATAGGTCGCAGCCGAGGATGAAATCGACCGTAGCCGTTCCCGATCCACAGGTGCCGCGCCGATGACATAGGGACGGGCCTTTAATCAGAGTCTTCTCTTGCCAACGCTCCCCCGCTGCGATAGCTCTTCACTATGAGGTGCGCGAGATGGTTGGCTGAGTGGCGGAAATCCGCTGGGAAACCCGTGCTTTACCATGTGATTTCTCGCGTGGTGGATCGGCGGTTTGTGCTCGGGAGTGAGGAAAAGGAGAAGTTCCGGGCTCTGATGCGCATGCAGGAGAACTTCACGGGGTGCCGGGTGCTTTCCTATTGCCTGATGGACAATCACTTCCATCTTCTGCTGGAGGTTCCGCCGATGGCGGAGGCCGGACTTTCCGATGAGGAATTGCTGAAGCGATTGTCGGCGATTTACGGCGAGGTCTTCGTGGTCGGCGTGGCGCAGGAATTGTCGGATGCCAAGGCGGCGACTTACACAAGCGCCAGCGGTATGGCTGATGCGGTTGCGGCGATTCACAAGCGCTTCATCTACCGCATGCAGGATTTGGGAGAATACATGAAGGGGCTGTTGCAACGCTTTACCCAGTGGTTCAACCGCGCGCACTCGCGCTCGGGGACGCTGTGGGAGGATCGCTTCAAGAGCGTGATCGTGGAAGACGGCGTGGCGGCGCGGACGATGGCGGCGTATATCGACTTGAACCCGGTACGAGCCGGGATGGAGAAAGATCCAGCGGATTATCGCTGGAGTAGTTATGGGGAGGCGGTGGGCGGCGGAAAAAAGGGCAACGGCAAGAAAGCCCGGGAAGGCTTGGTTCGCGCGTATTTCTGCGATCAGGGTGTGGGATTCGACGTTGAGAAATGGGCAGAAGTATCACGTTTGTATCGGCGCTTGATGGGACTGGCTCTCGGCAGGAAACCCGGACGTGCCGAGGTTTCCCAAGCGACAAAAGGCCACGGCCAGACCACGAAGAACACGGCGCAACTACT
>JANMLQ010000222.1:0-7177 GCA_031372635.1 Akkermansiaceae bacterium
TTATTATAATGGCAGCCAGAGCGGATCGCCGAATAGTGTCTTCCTGAAAATTTACACCACGGATACGGGTTCGGATGTGCTCTATGCCACCCACACCCAATCGCTGGTCGCAGGTAAATACGCATTCACCGCGCCGCTCGCTCCGGGGCGGGTGACTTACAAGGTCGTCTATGGCACGACGACTAGTGGGAACGATACCATCGTCAATACCGTGACCGATTTGGTTTGCGGCGACGCCTATATCTTCGAGGGTCAGTCAAATGCGTGGGCCACGGATAGCTTGCCAACGGATGTGACGGCCAACCCATGGATTCGCACCTATGGTCACACCACGGCGACTTGGGGCAGAGCCGCCCGCAATGGGAGTGATTACACCGTCGGTTATTTTGCTTACGATTTGGCACTCAGCCTCACGACGCAGCATAGTATGCCCATTTGCATCATCAATGGTGCGGTGGGCGGCACTCGCGTTGATCAGCACCAAGCAAACCCAGCAGATCACACCGTGGCTGGCAGTTCTTATTCGATCTACGCCAACCTGCTGAACCGGGTGCTCGGAGCCAAGCTGACTCATGGTATTCGGGGTATTGTATGGCACCAAGGCGAGAACAATAGTGGTTCCGCCTCTCCTACGGGCGACTACGACTACGTATCCTATCAGCGGTTTTTCGTAGATATGTCCGCCGCGTGGAAACAGGACTATCCGAATTTCGAGCGTTACATTGTCTTCCAAGTGATGCCGAAACCTTGCTCGATGGGACCGAAGGGCGACCAACTGCGTGAGGCGCAACGCACCTTGCCACTGCTGTATTCGAAGATGGACATCCTCAATACACTGGCAGTGCCCGGCTACATCGGCTGCCATTTCACCGCTGTCGGTTATGAAAACATGGCGGATCGGACGCTGCCCGTAGTGAATCACCGGTTCTACGGCATTGTGCCGCCCGCGCCCGTCACCGCGCCAGTCTTGCAGCGCGCTTACTTCACCAGCAGCGCCCGCACTGCGATCGCCTTGGTCTTCGACCAAGCCATGAGCTGGAGCAGCTTCTCGATGACTAACTACTTTGTGGACGATGTCGGCGGCAAAGTCACTTCCGGCAGCGCGTCTGGCAATGTCGTCACGCTCCAACTGAGCAGTGCCGCAGCCACTACCGCCACTCTTGACTATCTGAATGACAACACCTGGGGCTTTGGCGAAGCCACTTCCAGCCTGCTCTATGGCGCGAATGCCATCCCCGCGCTGACCTTTGCGGATGTGGCCATCGAACCAGCGAGCCAAACCATTTCCTTTGGCTCTCTATCGGCTAAGACTTTCGGCAATGCGCCCTTTGCCCTGACGGCCACCGCCAGCTCGGGATTGGCGGTGAGTTACATGAGTTCGGATCCTACCGTGGCCAGCATTTCAGGGGCTACTGTGACGATCTTGAAAGCGGGCAGCACCACGATCACCGCCAGCCAAGCGGGCGATGCCAACTTCAGCGCAGCCACTCCCGTGAACCAATTGCTGACGGTGGATAATGCGGCCACGACGACCGCTTTGAGCACTTCCAGCACTCCAAGCAGCTACGGCGATTCGGTGACTTTAACGGCGACGGTTGCTCCGACCATCACCGGCGGCACGGTGCAATTCTATGACAACGCCGTGGCCCTTGGCAGCCCGTTGGCGCTTAGCGGCGGACTGGCGCAACTTGCCACCAGCGCCCTCGCCACCGGTAGCCATTCGATCACCGCCACCTTCAGCGGCACGACTAACTACAACGGCAGCACTGCCACTGCCATGACGCAAACGGTGAACAAAGCGACGCCTACAATCACAACGCCGCCGACCGCCACCGCGATCACCTTCGGCCAGACGCTGGCAAGTTCCAGCTTGAGCGGTGGCGTGGGTTCAGTGGCAGGCAGCTTCGCCTTCACCACCCAGGCTACGGCACCGTCCGCCGGCACGGCATCGCATAGCGTGACGTTCACGCCGAGCGATACGGATAACTATCAAACCGCCACCTCCAGCGCGAGTGTGACGGTGAACAAAGCGACGCCGACAATCACAACGCCGCCGACCGCCACCGCGATCACCTTTGGCCAGACGCTGGCAAGCTCCACCTTGAGCGGTGGCGTGGGTTCAGTGGCAGGCAGCTTCGCCTTCACCACCCCGACCACGGCACCAGCCGCTGGCACCGCCTCGCATAGCGTGACTTTCATCCCGAGCGATACGGCGAACTATCAATCGGCTACCACCAGCGCGAGCGTCACGGTGACCATGCCACTGTCGCCCTATAGCACTTGGGCTACTGATCCCGCACAGGGGCTTACTGCCGGGGTGAACGATGATCCCCTCGATGATCCTGACCAAGATGGCATTTACAACCTGATGGAATTCACCCTCGGCGGTGCCCCCATGGTTTCCTCACAGGCGATTCTGCCGGTGCTATCGAAATCAGGCGGCGACTGGGTGTTTGAATATGATCGCAGTGACGCTTCGCTGGCTCCGGCCACCATCCAGATCGTCGAATATGGTAACAGTCTGACCGGCTGGACGCCAGTGACCATCCCGGCGACCACGGCTGGCATCGTGACGATCACCCCCGGCAGTCCGTCGGATCATGTGAAAGTCACCCTCCCGGCTAGTGGAAACCAGCAGTTCGCCCGTTTGAAAGTCAGCCAACCCTGATTTGATAGCTCGGCTGGGCTGCGGGAGAATAGACTACAAACCGGTGTGCCCTGGCACCCAGTTTAGTTAGAAAACGAAGTTGACTGAATCTTGTTACGGGAGATGTCATAGGAATGCACCAAATGCGGTTTGAGGCCGGTTTCATTCCCTGCATCACCTTCTTTTTTATGTCCGTATCCATTCTCGATCTCCAAGATGATCAGCCCCAATTGCTCCGGAAATCTACCGTGATCGACGAGTATCACGGAGTGAAGGTTGAGGATGCCCACCGCTGGTTAGAAGAGGGTGAAGATCCCGCAGTGAAAGCTTGGACGGATGCCCAAAATCTCACCACCCGCGCTCATCTGGACGCACTCGCTGATCGGGATGAAGTCGAGGCCAGCTTGAATGATCTATTCACCAAGGTCGCCGCCTCATACGGTGGTCTGGTTTCATGCGGGGGACGAATTTTCGCCCTTAAATTCCAGCCGCCCAAGGAACAACAAGTCCTCGTCGTGCTGTCTTCGCCCGATAATCTTGCTTCAGAAAAAGTGGTTCTCGATCCCAACAAAATCGAACCGAGGGGACACGTGGCCATGGATTGGTTTGTGCCCTCGCCAGACGGCAGGTTTTTCGCAGTGAGTCTCTCGGAATATGGTAGCGAGGAAGGCACCCTGCATTTCTATGAAACGGAAACCGGCCTCCTGCTGCCGGACTCGATCCCGAGAGTCCAATGTCCGACGGGTGGGGGGAGTGCCGCCTGGACTCCGGACGGAAAGGCGATCTACTACACCCGCTATCCGAGATCCGGCGAAAAACCTGCGGAAGACCTCAATTTCTATCAGCAGATTTATCGCCATCAACTGGGCACTCCGGAGTCTGCGGATGTTCACTCGGCTGGCCGGGATTTCCCCAGCATCGGGCTGATCTCGTTGAAGACCTCCCGCGATGGTCGTTGGTTGCTGGCCTCCGTCGCGAATGGCGACGGTGGGGAACATGCCCACCATGTCTTGGATATGTTGGCTGGCTGTGATGCGCCGTGGCGGCAGTTCACCTGCTTCGACGACGGTGTGAAGGAGGCGGATTTCGGCTGTGACGGAGCGAGCTTGTATCTGCGCTCGGTCAAAGACGCGCCGCGCGGGAAAATTCTCCGCCTGCCGCTCGACGGCTCGGTCGCGTTGGCGGACGCCGCCATCATTGTTCATGAAGGCGATGCGGTGATCGAATCCTTTCAAGTGACCGCTTCCTATCTTTACGTGGCAGATCTCATCGGTGGACCGTCGCGGATTCGCCGTTTTGACATCAATGGAAGAAACGGCTGCGAGCTGCCCATCGCAGCAGGTTGCGGAGTATCGAATTTCGTCGCCCTGACAGACTCCGCCAGTGATGACCGCTTGCTTTACCGCCAATCGAGTTTCACCCGGCCCGACGCCTGGTGGCTGTATGACCCGAATCTGCCGGAAGGAATCGGCGGGGCCGCCATCACCGCGCTCGCGAATCAATCTCCGGCGGATTTCAGCGACATCGAGGTGGTGCGTGAATTCGCGGTCAGCAAGGATGGGACGAAGATTCCGCTCAATATCATCCGGCGGAAAGGGACCGAGCTGGATGGCAAGAACCCCACGCTCCTTTATGGTTATGGTGGATACGGACACATCATGAGGCCGCAGTTCAATTTCACCCGCAGGTTATGGTTTGATCGTGGTGGGATATATGTCGCCGCCAATATCCGTGGCGGCGGTGAGTATGGGGAGGAGTGGCACCTGAACGGGAACCTCACCCGCAAACAGAATGTCTTCGATGACTTCGCCGCCTGCGCCCAATACTTGATCGACAGTGGCTACACCAGCTCCACGAAACTCGCGGTGGAAGGACGCAGCAACGGCGGCTTGCTGATGGGGGCTTTCTTGACCCAGCACCCTGGCCTCGCGCGTGCTGTGGTTTCCCACGTCGGCATGTATGACATGTTGCGGGTGGAACTCGACCCTAATGGTGCTTTCAACGTCACCGAGTTCGGCACGGTCAAGAATCCCGATCAGTTCCGCGCCCTTCACGCCTATTCGCCCTATCATAACGTGGTGGACGGGATCAGTTATCCCTCGGTCATGCTTCTGGCCGGCGAGAGGGATGGTCGTGTGAACCCGGCGAATTCCCGGAAAATGACCGCACGCCTGCAGGAAGCCACCGCATCGGGAAATCCGATTCTGGTGCGGCTAAGTTCCGGCTCCGGCCATGGTATGGGCACGAGTCTTACCGAGCGCATCGCCGAGCATGTCGATGTTATCACGTTCCTATACCGCCAATTGGATATGTGACTGACCAGATCCGGCGGAGACGGCGGCTTCTTCCCGGAGTCGCTCTAACGGCGGATTTGCGGTGCCGGGCCGATGCTGCCTCCCGGCACGAAGGTCGCCGGCACGTTGATGGTCTCTCGGTCCGGGTTGCCTTTCTTTACCGCAGCCACCCAGCGGACAACCCTGCGGACGATATGCGCATTATTCCATTCCATGCGGGCGATGGATGGATAACACCAATTGAGTTCCTTGTCGAAATCCGGCGAAATCAGTGACACCTGTCCCGGCACGTCGATGTGGCGGCGGGCGAGAAACTGCATCGCCGCGATAAATTTAGGGGTCTCGGAGATGATCAGCGCGGTCGGTGGAGTGGTGCGGAAGAGGTTTTCCAGCAATGAATTGAATCCTTCGGGTGTCTCTTCCCAATCCGGTAAGTTGTAGGGTCCGGTTTCGATACCGTGGCGGCGCATTTCCTCAAGGACGAGCCTTTCGACATTCCCGGGGATCGGTTTCCTCCGACCGGCCAAGGCGATCATGACGATGCGGCGATGCCCCAGCGCAATGAGCTGCCGGATCGAATCCAGAGACGCAGGAACTTTGTCAGGACCGGTTCTTGCCAGTGCCAGACCGCCTGAGCGCCCATACAAGGCCATGGTCGGTATGTTTTGCCCGGCGAACCATTCCAGAAGCTCACGGGAGCCTGCTGAGACGATCCATGCATCGACCTCGATTTCTTTGCTCATGCGGATGACGCTAGGTAAACTATGATTGAGCTGGCCTTGTGATTTTTTCGCGATTGTGACAAGGTGCCCGGCTGCCTCTAGGTCGCGCAGGATTTCCCACAGCAGATGATCGTCGTTGATGGAGTCGTGAGGTAAAATCCCCACCCGCAAGGAGCGTAGCGGAGTGCCGCCCTGTTCCGGCGGCACAATCCTCCGGCAGCGGCCAAGACCGCCAGCGGTGACCACTCCCTCGTCTTCCAGTCTCCGAAGCGCTGCACGCACCACACCTGTAGAAACATCACATTGCGCGGCCAGCAGCACCACACCTGGCAAGCGACCACTCCAGCGGCCTTCCTGAATTCCCTTGCGGAGGTGTTCGACGGTTTGTTCACCAACGGAGAGGAAACGGATCGGCTGCATGGTTGAGCCAAAACTAATGCCTGTCGCGACCCAGTTGTCAACCGGGTAATTATTCCGGATCACCGCCCCAGTCATGCCTTCTGGCGTCACTAACCGCGAGCCATGAAACAGCGGAGTTCATGGGTTCTTGTTTTTTCGACGGACAAAAACTGGTGCGTAGCGATGCCTAGTTGTTGTCAAAGTATCCAAGGAAAGAAGTTGGAAAATCCGATGATCCGGTTTTGATAAAGACAAGTGACGTTGGCTTTACTCCAACTTCAGTTAAAATCCACCAAACCCTTATCAATTGAATTCTTTGAGATGGATTAGTTTTCGTCGTCCCCAATGCGATGTCTTCGTTGCGGCGGCGGGATACTAATCGAATTACCTCATCAACCTATAAACGTTATGCAGCCCATGTCTTTTCTCCGCATGTACTTACCCGTCGCTCTGGTGGGTGTTTTCTTGGGAATTTCGCCGCCACTCGCGATGGCTGCGGCACCCGACTTCACGGCGGCGGGGGTCATCGCCGCACTGAAAGCGAGTCCAAGTTATAGCTCCAGCCCCTACAATGAGACCTACAACCTCGGGGCCACTGGCCTGCGCGGTTGGATCTACGACGGCGGCGGTCATCCGCACGCGACGGTGCTGGGGCTTTCAACTGACTCGAGTCGGCAAATTCTTATCACGGTGGCGAGTGCGCCGGCGAGCTCCGTGCTTGCAGTCGATGACGTGATCCTCGGCGCGATGGCCGGTAGCACGGGCACGGTGCCGAATTTTACGAGTGATAGCCGCAAAGCCATCGGGGCAGCGATCAGCGATGCCGAAAAGACAGGGGCGGGCACATTGCGAGTCAAGCGCTGGCGCGCGGGCACCACCACCGATGTGAATATTACCATGACCATCTTGGGCGATTACACGGCCACCGCTCCTTACAACTGCCCGAAATCCACGCAAATCCTCGCTAATGCTCGCACCAAACTGGTCGCCGAACTCATGGCTGATCCGAATTTCCTCAGCACCAACGGTGACACCTACTCCAGTGCCATCAAAGCACTCGCGCTGATGGCGGGTGTGGTGCCTGGGGATGCGAATTATACCACCGTGCAGACGCG
>JANMLQ010000025.1:0-12852 GCA_031372635.1 Akkermansiaceae bacterium
TGTTGAGTCCCGCCCAGGGCGGCGGTGGCATTCAAGGATGTGCCGGCCACTGCGCTCACTCCGGAGCCGAGCAAGCGGGCCGTGGTGTAGGGCGTGTTCCAGAGGCCGAAGGGAATTCCGTCATAGGTGCCGGCATTGCCGAAGACTGCCGCGCCCACCAAAGTGTCGGTGTTGAGGAATGGAATGCGAGCGTTGCTGTAGGTGCTTTCGGCATTGATCACGTTGACCGTGAGCGTTTGTGAGGCCGGTGTGGCCGGTTGGTAGCTGGCGTTACCGGCTTGATTGGCCAAGATTTGGGCAGTGCCGATTCCATTGATGGTGACCACGCCGGTGGCGGAATCCACCGTGGCCACGGCCGCATTGTCGCACGAATAGGTGACGGCCAATCCGGAACTCGCGGTGGCCGAGTTGGCGAACGGCGGATCGACCAAGGCCTTGCGGAGCGTCAAGCCTAGGTCGAAGGTGATCGTCTGGCTGGCTTTGGTGACCGTTAGAGTTTGGCTTGCTTGGGGGGCCGCAGCGAAGGCCGCGTCACCCGCCTGATTGGCTAACAAATTGACGGAGCCGATTCCGGTGATGGTAACTACGCCGGTGGCGGAATCCACCGTGGCCACAGCCGGATTGCCGCTTGAGTAGGTGACGGCTAAGCCGGAGCTCGCTATGGCTGGGTTTGCGAAGGGCGGACTGTTCCTTTCTTTGCTCAGTGAGGAGCCTAGGTCGAAGGTGATCGTTTGGCTGCCAAGGGTGGCAGTGGGTGTGGCGGTCACCAACGCCGACCACTCGCTATCGCCGGAGCTGCTCGTGGCGGAAACTTTGAACTCGTAGGGAGTGCCAATCGTGAGTCCCGCACTCCGCCGGGGTGGTGCGACTAGCGTTTCGATTTCCTCAACGCCGCTGACGGTGTTGCGGCTCCAGAGCTTGTAGCCAGTCGCGCCTGAGGATGGTGCCCAGTTCAAGGCGACCGCCGCGAGGCCGGGTGTGGCGATCAATCCTGTGGGCGTCGCCGGCTTGGTGAGCAGTGTCAATGTCACTGGGGCGGTGGCGTCACGCACCACCCAAACCACGAGCATTTGCTTGCCGGTGGTGTCTCGGACGACTCCTTGGCGGAAACTCGGTCCTGAGGACTGCTCCACGCCGTCGATCATCAGGCGGGCTGGTGCCTCGGCGGAGGAACTCCAATCTTTCACCACGAGGCAGAGATTGGCGATTGGGGATGCGGCACTGGCCGCGATCCGGACTGACGGTGCGGCACCGGTGGCGGTGAGATGGTAGGCCCGCTCGGAGGTAAGGTAGCTGGCACTTTGGCAATCCGCTAAGGTTTGAATCGGCGGTGCTTGTGTCCACGACTTGGCAAGCGGGGCGAGTTCTGCGGCGCTGCGGTTAGTCAAACCGTAAAGATTCATCACTTGCTGCTGATAGGTTCCAACATTGCGCCTGACGGGAAATAGATTTCCAACGCAGACGGAACTCGGGCGATCCTGCCAACGCGTGTCGCGATGGTCGTCAGGAACGAGTGAAACCGGCCAATGGTTCCAGCAACTGAATTTGGCATAGTTTGGATTCCACAGTCCAAAAGGTGACCAGGAGGATCCCACTTCCCCGATGATGTAGTGCTTGTAGTTCGCCTTGAGGTTCATGTATTCGATGTTGCCATTAGAAATAACCGGATCGAGGCTCACCGCTCCCGAACCGCCCGACCAATCGTAGCGCCGCGTCTCCCCCGCCAAGTTGGCGACGACAATCATTTGGTCATTGGCGTTATCTTCCGGGCGGGTGCCCGGTTGATTGAGCATCTCGTGTTGGATGACTTCTCCCAGACGCCCCGGGGTGTTGGCACGGACTTCTTGATACCGCACCGCCACTCCGTCGGGATAGATGGCGTAATATTCATCCGTCCAATCGCCCCACGAATCGTTGGGAGTGAGCAATTTATAGTCGATCATGTTGCTCGCCACCCGCCAATGCACCAAGACTCTGGCGGGCGTGCTTTCAATCAAGCGCACATGCGAGAAACGACAATGCTTGTCAGACATGTGTTCCGCGTAGCTAGGTCCTTCAGTCCAGTTCTCTGGACTCTGGTCGCTCACCCAAATCCCGTTTTCAGAGACCGTGGAGAGACCGTATCCAGTCCCCCGCCAAAAAACCATCCGCACCGGATGCTGGTCGAAACCCACGACGATATCGGGGTGATCGCCCACCCGCCACAGGTTGTCCCATGCAGGGGTGTAAGCGAGCTTCTCGTAGCGGGCGCCGAACGTTCCATCCGGTGTTCCGCTGGGCATCACTCGATATTGCAGCGGCTGCGGATTGGCCGGAATAAGTGCCGTTCGGTTCGAGGCGATTTCCGATCCACTAAGCGGCCGGCCATAGATCCGCACCTCGTCAATCAAACCGTCGAATACAACGTTAGAGAGAAAGCTTTGGGCAAACCCTCTGACGGTTCCGTTGGGGGCTTCCTTTTTGTGTGACATCCCGATCCGAATGTCGGTGGCGGCGACATCCACCAAGGTGCCGGTGGCTGCAAGGGTTCCTGCTGACGCGCCATTGATATAGATCTTGAGACCGGAAGCTGGGTCATAAACTGCCGCCACGTGCGCCCACTTCAGCAGAGGCAACTGGGCGGAGGTTGTTAGGGTTTTCCAGCCGCTTGGCGACTGCACTCGAAATATGAGGTGCCCCAAAAAGTCCATGTGCAGGGAGTAACCATTCGCGGTGCCCCCGCTGTGATCCACGATGGCGGCGGAACTGTTGGCATACTCTTGCGGAGCTACCCATGCTTCAATGGTCACTCCGGCGCTGACATTGGGTGCCCTGGCGGCGGGCAACGTCACGACTGAGGTGTAGCCGTCAAATACGAGGCAAGTGCCCGATACTCCCTGCTGCCAGATTGCCGCGTTGCCAGTAATCGTGCAGTCCGTGGCGTTCACTTCTTCTTTCGTGAGGTATTTCTGCGCTAGCGGGCGGGTGCTCATACCGTCATCGAATTTCCACCACAGCGCGGGTGAGGTCACCGGCGGAATCTTGATTGGCGCGCCGCTGGTGGCGACTGGCGTGGTGTCTTGCGGGACCGCCGCCTGCGTGTTCACCCCTGCAATCCCGCCCGCGTTCAGTGAAAACGTCTGAACGGTGAGATTCGACGCGCTGTTGTAGGCATCTATCTTTTCCTGGCTGCGCCGCACCGTGCGCGTTACGGTAGCATCCGGGCGGATGGTGAAATACTCCTCGACGTAGTCCTGACAGTAACTGGACGGCGAACCGTTGTAAGAGGCTTGGAAATTCGTGAAATGGTCACTCGTGAGGTCCGGCGCATAGTGCCAGTGAACCACCACTTGGGTGGCATTGCTTTCAATGATGCGCACATACGAGGCGCGGTTGATGTTGTCCGGTCTTGCTGTCGGTCCGTCGCCGAGGCGGGTGACGATTTCCGGTGCTGGCCATTTTGATGCGCCGATCTCCCAATACGGCAGATAGCCTTTTTCCCGGCTGAAAACGAAGCGCCCAGCGTCCAACTGGACCACCACGTCGGCGTATTTCCCGGTCAGCACCCTGCCCGGCAAGGCGACCTCGGAGGCGTCGGAATAGGCGAGACGCGTGTAATAGGCGTAAAATCCAGAGGCATCGGCGATGCCGGAACCGAGCAGAATAGCGGCTGCCACCGCGATGCGGGCATGAATCGCGGTGAACTTGAAACAATGAGCGATAGAAACCATGGGGTGCAAATTTTAGGTTGGGTTTATTAAAATCAGTTGTGGAAGATCTCTCGATGAAACTCTTTGAACAACAGTGAATGAATTCCGAAATACATGGGTTCTGAGGCAGGGGGAGTTTTGCGTAGCCATCTAGGCGTGGGCGTGACCGCGAGGCGGAAGAATATCTTGCCAATGCAATTTGGTCGGTGAACTGGTTTCGGTTTGCTGAGTAAATTTAAAGTCACTGGGCAAATGGCGAAAATTTTAGTATTGATGACAGTGTCGAGATTCAGCCCGACTCGCAAACCGTGCAAAACAAATAGCGTTTCAATATCCGCTCCAAGTAGTTTCAAAATCGGAACTCGGCCCGGCAAGGGGTGATTCACGGGAAAGGTCCGGAATAGACTGGCCCACGCGGTGATTCTTCACTGAGATGGCGGCACCGGGATTTCCTGTCCGATCCGCCAATGACGCGAAGCATTTTAATCGCTCTGAGTACGACGCACCACGGTTTCCTACGGGGCGTTGCGCGATACGCCCGCGAGCATGGCTGGCACATCGACGCGACCATGGCCTACACAGGCAAGGTGCCACGACGCTGGTCTGGAGACGGGATTCTTTCACATTGCGGCTTCTCCGACGATCTTGCCGAGCATGTGAACTCACTAGGCTTGCCCACCGTGGAAATCACCGGTTTCAACCAACGGGTCAACGCGGCGCGGATCGACACCGACTATGTGGCGTTCGGTGCGGCTGCGGCTGAGCATTTCCTCGACCGGCGGTTCAAGCACTTTGCCGTCGCGCCGCTGGCCGACGATTCATTCCACGCACAGCGCTTGGAGGGATTCGTCGGGCGTCTGGCACTGGCCGGCTACTCGGTGGCTCACTTACCGCCGCTGATTGCCGACACGAGTTCACAATCCATCGACTGGACAAGCCGCGTCAGGCTGATTAGCACTCGGCTCAATGACCTCCCGAAGCCGATTGCAGTGTTTGCCTACAACGACGCCGTGGGAGTGGACATCATCAAAGCCTGCCTCGATATTGGACTGCTAGTCCCCGAACAGGTGGCCGTGATAGGGGTGGACAACGACGAACTACTCTGCGAAGTCAGCCCTGTGCCGCTTTCGAGCGTCCGCTTCGACCTAGCAGAATTGGCCTATCAAGGAGCTGCTTTTTTGGATGAAATTCTCGACGGTCGATCCCAAGAGCAGCACCGGGTGGTTCCCGCCGGCTCCGGAATTGAGGTCCGCCTGAGTTCCGACATCTTTGCCGTGGACAACGTGCATGTGGCCAAGGCGTGCATGTTCATCACGCGTCACCTGAGCGATCCGAATCTTTCGGTCGCTGCCGTGGCAGCACATGCGGGACTGGGTGAGCGGGGGATGCTCAAGGCATTCTCCAAGCACGTAGGCCGCAGCATGCAGGAGGAAATTTCCGTGCTGCGCCACGAGAAAGTCTGCGAACTACTGCGCACCAGCAAGACATCCATCAAGCAAATCGCGGCGGCTACCGGATTCTCCAGCGGTAATTACCTCACGCGAGCGTTCAGGCACCGCCATCAGATGACCCCTGAGGAATATCGGCGGCTTGAGGCCGGACGCTCGCCCCGGGCGAAGTGAGCTTCCATCACATTCAGACCTTTGACGATTTTTTAGGAAAAATGATCCGTTTAGCCATAGCTGCCCCAATATCTTAGGGTGGGAGTGCTTCATCGTGCGATACCTCTGATTTTACGCAGCTTTGGCTGAGTGGTCGATGCTTCGATCGCCTGAATCGCATCATTGACGGCTCTGATCCGCTGCTCGTTGAGCTCTCCTGAGGGAAACTGGTTATTCTTACACTGATCGTTGAAAACCACGATTACTTCTTTCAAGCCGGGGATGGCACTACGAGCGGCTGTTCCAAAACTGGTAATCTCTTTCATGATTTCGACTGTTCGTCCTTGGCTGCCATGGCCGCCTTGGGTTTTGGCGAGAGCTACACCAGCAGCAATGGCTTCTACGTAGTGATATTTTGTCAGTGCTCTCAGTCCTCCCATGCGGATTTCACAACCAAACATCGTGTCGGCCGGACAGCGGGTTTCGACTGCGGTGAGGATGTCTGGAGCCAAAGCCTCCACATCCTCCAGTGTGAGTTGATTCTCGAAATAGCCTTGAAGAGTGGCCCGTGCCATACCATCCGCATTTTTGGAAATCGCCCGGATGGCCAGCCGAACCTGCTTGCGATCCGCCTCTTGGAGTGCACCTGATAGCGGTGTTTGAAATAATGCTGCAGCCAGTTGACCTTGGGTGATCTGGATAGGATCGGCCCAGTTGATCGGCTGGAGGGGCTCGGCGGTCGTGGCAACTGCCGAGAGTATCCCTGGAGCTGCGGATTTCGCTTGCCCCCCCATTTTCCTGAGTGCCTGTGCTGCCTTGTAGCGCAGCCCACGGTCATCATGTGAAAGCGCGCGAACGAGAACCGGCAGGGCATCCGGGGTCTGGATGTAACTGAGCGCTTCCACCGCGCCCAAGCGTTTGCGGGCGTCTGGACTTTCCGCCATGGTGATGAGTCGCCCGGCGAGATCTTTGCTGTTAGGGCGTTTGCTCAATTCTTCCGCTGCCCACCCGCGTGCGATGGGCGACCAATCACCCAGTGCGGTCATGAGTTCCTCCACGCTCAGCGTCTGGCGATCCAGATCGAAACAGCCCGATGCGATGGCTTCGGCAACATCTTTTTTACTAAGCCATTTTTTCTGATTCGAATCCTTGCCGGTGATACATAGCTTTTTCAGGGGTGCAGAATACGTTAGCACGTAACTGGCTGTCGGGCTCAGTCCGTTGTAGCTGCTATTTCCGTAGTAGGTGTTATCGTCAGTTTTACCGGCACCGTATTGTTCGCTGCCATCATAGGTGAAAGAGCCATCGCAGCGCCGTACCAGATCGAGGTGCCACGAGGCGCGGCCGAAAAAAGCGGCAAGCGCGTCAGGACCGCCGGCATTTGCTCCCAAGGCACTCCACAAATAGCTGAAACCTTGGCCGGTGTGGCCGTATTCCCGATTCTGATAGGAAGCGGTGACCATCTTCGAGAAGTATTGGCTCTCCTTAACCCGGTTTTCCATCGCGGCGAACATCACCGCAGCCATGGAGTTCTTGCCGTTGTTTTCGTGACTTGTCCACGCTTCGTGCTCGCCGTAGGGAATCGCGCCTTTGTCCACGTAATAACCGAAAAACTTGGCGGCGCGCTCAATCGCCGGAATGACTTCTGGATCCTTTACGCCGCACTTTTTCCCCATGACAATCGCCAAATTGCCGATCAGGCCCGCCGCATTTACGGGGCCGTATGGCGGTATGGAGCCGTGGAGTTTTCCGGTAGAAGTGAGCTCCGAGATTCCGTGGCCGAAGGTGCCATACATGCTTTGGCCCTTGGCAAGGGTGACGGTATATTCATTGATGGCATGGAGAACTTCCTTGTCGCCGGTTACAAGGTAGTATTCGCAAAGGAATAGGTTGTGGTATCCCCATTGCCAGATGACCGAGCCGTCCTTGAGTTCCAGCTTCATCGTGCGCGGTCCGATTAGGTGGGCAAACTCGCGCAATTTCGGCAAGTGTTTGGCATCCCCCGTGGCTAACAGCGCGAGACCATTCACGGCCCCGTGCCAAGTGGGTTTTAGCGGCTCCTTTTCCAGCACTTTGCAGGCTTCTTCAAAGATGAGCTTGGACTTCGGGCAGTCGTAGGGGGCGGTGGCACTGTATGTCCCCATGACCTTCAGCTTGAGTTGTACCTCTTGAGTTTTACCCGCCCGCCAGACGGTCAGTTTGAGAACTCCCGCGTTGCTCTCCTTTTCCGCCTCCTGAATTGCTTTGGCCATGCTCTGCCGGGCGTCGAAAGTGAACGGGCCGCCGCTCGCGCCGAGGATCACGTCGTTCACCTGCATGACGCCATCCGCAGGCGACTTTACACCGACATGAGTGACGAGAATCTGACGAGCGGCTGTGGTGGTGCGGCCCTGCTGGCTATCGAGATTGTTAGCAGCTTTGGTGTAAATCCACCCGCGCAGGCCGGTGGCACCGAGGTTGTAGGTTTGCTCACGGCTTACCGCGCTGCTTTGAGTGAGGTCCGGCGGGCTATTTGTATCTTCCGCAGCGTTTCCACTGGCGATCATTACCGCCATGGCGGCAATGCAAATTAGGTGTTTCTTGTGTGGTTTCATGTAAATTGTAAAATTTCGTAACAGATTGTGAGCCGCGCGATTCGATTAATTTGTCCTGCTATTCTTGTAGGAATCGAACTCATGGATCGCGCATGATGTATGTGCTTCTTTCATGTTCACCTGGAACCATTGTCCAGGATGCCAGGTTCTCGCCATGTCACGCCACCCAGTCCAATGGTCACCATTGATGACCGCCAGATCAGATTTGTGGCCTCTCATCAAGGCCATCTTTTTCAGACCATGGCCTTTGATCATCCCGGTGTTGTCTCCGGAATCGAAGAAGATTCCGCTGAGAGATACGCGGTCACCCCGCACTTTGTTGATTCGGAATTTCACTGATTTGTCATATTTATAGACTAGGTAAACGCCACCGGAGAAGTTTTCTACGAGCTTTACCGGAGAAAGCAGGTTCAGGGTGTTAGCATCGAACATCTCAACAACCAAGTTATTTCCCTTCCGTTCCCAGTCCACAAAATACAAGGCGATCTGATACTCACGCTTGCCATCAATGCCAATGGTGGCGGACATGGTGTTATCCGGGTTCGAGTAGCATGTGGCGTTGCGCGTTGGACTGTTTTTCGAGTCAGGCGAAAGCGCCCGTTTGTCAGAAGTTCCAGTGGCCCAGACCGTAGGCTCGGGGAGTCCGTTTTTTGGGAAGGCCCGGAAGTACTCAAGGGAAGTCACATACGGGGGTAGTGACTTCTTGTCTTGCCCCTTGCCGTCGTAGTTGCACAGCACGTGGCCGTCTTTTCCATAGGTGCCGCCCCAGTTGCCGCCGGTGGTAACGTCTATTTTGACCGACTCTGCGGCATATTTCAGCGCGGGTTCTTCATAGCTTGGGGTTTGGCCAGTGTATTTGATGGAGAAGGAATACTTACCCGCCTGCACTGATGTGAAATACACAAACGCGGCATCTTCGTTCGCGCCCCCGATGCCATCGGTGGCATGATAGGTGCCATCCCATGCGAGCTTGCCATTGATGGTGATGCTGGCGATGGTTTTCTCCGCTTTCGGAATGCCGATCCGACCTACGGTGCCGACCGGGGCGGAGATCATGCACTCTCCTGATTTAAGATCGAATTCCGCCGTGATCTTACCAAATGGAGTGGGGGTGTCGCCAGACACCCGCGTCAGTGTTCTTCCAAGATGCGGCAGGATGTCATAGGTTTTGAAACCTGGAAGCGTGGGCACGATGCCGAGCACTTCTTCATTTAGCCATTTCACCACTCCAGCCCCCCAGGGATGGCACAAGCTGACAATCCCACTCGGGCCATTTGGAACTGCTGCATTCGGCGCTATGACTTCATTCCAGGATGGTCGATAGACTTCATAGGTCGTAGTCGCTCCGTTTTGAATCATCCCACCCCACATGTCCCTGACGGCACTCAAAGCGTCGTCATGTTTTCCCATGTGTGCCATGGCCTGAATGATGAAATACTGGTTGAAGGGGGAAAATGAAACCCGATTGACTCGGTCTAGGAAGTGTTTGTTGAACAGCGCTTCTTTTTCTTTGCCGCTCAGGCACCCGGTATTTATCGCGTCTGCTGACGCATGAAGCCCGAAATCCGCAGACCAAGAGCCGTTTTCCCGGAGGCTGGCCATACATGCTTTGGCATAGCCGCTGTATTTGTCTTTCAAGTCCGTCCGACCGAATTGTCCCATGACCGTGGCAAAATCGTTCCATGCCCGGATTGACAGCATCTTGTAGGCATTCTGCGCTTCAGGACTGGATTTGAACCAGATTTCAAATCCCGCACAGAGCCGCTCATCCCAGCCGTAAAACCTGAGGTGCGGATTCGCGTTGAAGACCGCATGTGCATCATCGAGTTTCGCGCAAGCGTTTCCGATGTACTTTTCTAGCGTTTTCGCATCACCCGTGTAGCGGTAGTAATCCAGCAAGCTGAGCACCCAATACAACGAATAGCTTCTGATTCCGTTGCTTTGCTCGGAGGTGTTATCGATGTTTTTTCTGATGAAGTCGAAATTGCCAAAGGCGACCAGCGCGGCAGCTTGTATCGCGTGCGCGTCCCCGGTCCACGACATTCTATCCCCGCGATCCATGAGAATGGCACCGAAGTAGTCCTTGCACAGTGAGGCTTTCACGCCATAGGCGGACATGTACCAAGTTTTCTCCAGCATTGGATCACTGCACGAAAAGCGACCTTCATAGTTCACGGGCTTGACTTGGCAAACGGCGCGAATGCCCGTGATGCGCCATGGTTTGGCGCAGGATTTCACATTGATCCAGGCGAAACGCACGCCTTCGTAAAGCTCGGCGTTCAGCTCAAGTCGATAGGTATTGCCGTGTTTGACAGGAACACCGGCTTTACCGACTCCAGTCTGATTGTGCTCACTGATTGCCATTTCAACACTGCCAGGGCAGTCGGGACTGTCGAATTCCACCCATGCGGCGCTTACCACACCAAAATCAAGCCGGATGGAGCCTGCCGCGCTTACCGTGATGTCAGCTCTATCCGATGACGCGGACTTCAGATTTCCGAAGGATTCCGCCTTATCCGCAACAGCGGCGACCGGTTTCAGAAAATAGATTTGTAGTCCATCCGTTGCCTTCGGTTCCTTCCAACGATAGTGAACCAATGGATCGGGAGATTCCTTTGTCACCGGGTTCTCGAAAACTCCACCGCTCAACAGTGGATACGGTTCAGCGAGTTCTGAAGATCCTTCCTTGTTCAAGATCGGCTTGGGCCATCGGATACTCTCCGCTGGTGCTTGAAGGGCACCGTAAATCATGGTGCCCGTGAGGATTGCGGAAATTATGGAACCATTCATTTTCTGAGTCGGCCTTTTTTGGTTTAGTCTACGGAAGGAATGCAAACCCAAACAAATTCCATTTTGCGCTGCTGGGCATGCCATTTCCCAACATCTGATAAAAAACGGCGTTTTGTTGAAAGATCGCGCCAGTTCCGACGATGCGGCAGGACGAGGGAATATCCACCGTGCCGTCACCTGCCATGTATCCATACTCATCGTAATTGTGTTGGTTATCCGTCGCAGGGTCACGACACGCACAATGCCTACGCAATCATCGCGGCATTTTTTTCCGGAAAGTTCAAACCCGGTGGATGGAAGGAAATGCGCGACGCTACCGAGTCCCGGAATTGCCTCACGGCACGGATGGTCCGCAACCTAAATCCTGACCAAAACTAGCTCGCGAAAAAATCTAGTTTTTCGTAAAATTGCCGTTGTCCTCTCCAGAAAGCGGGCGCATGGGTAATTCGGTTCGGGTAAGCACAAAGTAAATTACACCCAATTCCCAAATCCTGATTTGCCATGAAAATCCAAGTTTTATGCCAGCGATCCAGCGGATTCTCGTTGGTCGTAACTCTCTCCCTCATGATCCTGTTGACGATCATCGCCGTGGGTTTGCTGACTTTATCCAGTATATCCCTGCGCGCCTCCGGCCAGGGCGAGGCGATGGCCACTGCTCGGGCTAACGCGCGGCTGGGCCTGATGCTGGCGCTTGGCGATTTGCAGAAGACCGCAGGATTGGACCGCCGTGTGACCGCCCCTGCGAACTTGGCGAAGGCCACCCATCCGGAGGGGTTGACCGGGGTGTGGAAATCCTGGAAACCCGAGCCATCCGGCGTTTCAAATCAGAATTATGTGGATGCGAAAACGGGAGCTAACTTTCTCGGGTATCTCATGTCCAATCCGGATTCAGCCGCAACGTCGGATCCACAAACGCTGCCGACTCCTTCCGCGCTCGGAAGCAGCCTTCTCGTTAGCACCGGCAGTCTCGGTCCCAATTTGACAAACCGTGAAATCTCCGCGCCTCTAATTTCCGTCAAGAGCGGATCGGGGGGGGCGAGTAAGAACCCAGGTTCCTTTGCCTGGGCGGTTCTTGACGAGGGGGTGAAGAGCCGCATCGATCTCCTCCCGGCGGATGAACCGGTCGGCTTGGGTGACTCGATCACGCAAGCGGGCACTCCGGCGCGCAATCGTTTTATCAAGGTGGATGGCATGGAGTTTCTCGACGAGCCGGCTGCCAGTTTGCGCGAGTCCCTTCCCAAACTCGTTACCCTCAATGAGGCGCAGCTCAAGGCTTCTAAGAAAAGTAGCGTTCAAGGCTTTTTCAACGACTTCACCGTCAACTCCTCATCGTTGCAGGTGGATGTGGCAAACGGCGGCCTGAAGACCGATCTGAGTGTGTTGTTCGATGGGGCGTATGGGACGGCCACCCTGCCTGCCGGATACTCGGGGAAGTATCTTTACTCCAACGCAACCACGCCGTTTCAAAACGCGACCTCAGACAGCCAGTGGGACCTCTATGCGAATTACGCCAGGCTCTATCGCCGCACCAACGCCAATGACAACCCCAAGGATGGACTCAAAGCGACCCTGCCTGTCGTGACAAGCTATTTGAAGGCAATCCAGGATGCCACCTTGAACAACAAGACCCGTTACGAGCCGGACATGAGCAAGGTGAAAAAGCCCGTGCTGATGCCCACGGTGGCGCGCGTGGACATGGTATTCAGTTTGGTGACGCGGCCATGCAACTTCACTCAGAATAGTGTCACATACAGACACTGGCTCCACCTGATGTATCTCCCGGTCATCACGTTGCACAATCCATATAGCGTGCCACTCCGCTGCACCGATCTCCAGGTCGAGTTTTCAAAAATTCCCATCGGGTTCCAATTCCTGATCAACGACCAGCCCACTCCAACCTCGGGACTCGTCGCTTTCAATAAAATGTATATTTGGGGGCTAGGTGAGAATAAAACCTTCAACATGACGCTCTCGACCAGTCTGACTGGCGCGACGGAGGTGGTGATGAAACCGGGCGAAACGAAAATTTTCGGCACACCCTTTCCCAAAGACAGGAGATTTCAGGATGACCTGAGCTCTGGAGGCCAAAATAAGATGGACGACTGGAATAGCGCCCTGACGGGAGCTGCTAGAACGATTCCCGGCCTGATCACTGGCCCCAATGACGGTGTGGGCTTC
>JANMLQ010000036.1:0-28905 GCA_031372635.1 Akkermansiaceae bacterium
TGCTCCGCAGTGTAGCGCAGCCGCCCGCGCCGGTCCGACTTCAGGATCACTTCATTCATATCCGTCATAGTTCGTCATCTATGACGGATATGAACGGTCCCGGGCAACCGCCTATGAACGGTGCTTCAGACCCCGCTTACCAAGCATCCGGCGGTGATCCTTCATGAACTGGCGCACGCCTATCACGACCAAGTGCTCGGTTTCGATGATCCCGGCATCCTCAAGGCATACAACGAAGCCATGAAAAAAGGCCTTTATGACAAGGCGCTGCTCTACAACGGCGAGCATGTGAAACACTACGCGACCACCAACGAAAAGGAATACTTCGCCGAGGCCACCGAAGCGTATTTCTACAAAAACGACTTCTATCCCTTCGTCCGCGCCGAACTCGCGATTCACGATCCGCTCGGCTACGCCGAAGTGAAGCGGGTGTGGGAGCCCTCGGAATAGACTGGAACTCCAGGATACTCGCCACGAAAGGCACTGATCACAATCACTCAACAGTCACGCTTTTAGCCAGATTCCGCGGCTGGTCGATATCGCAGCCACGGAGCCGGGCCACGTGATAGGAGAAGAGTTGGAGAGCGACGACGGCGGGAATGGTGGCCACCAGCGGGTGGCAACGGGGAATGGTGATGAAATCGTCCATGCATGCGGTGGCTTCATCGTCGCCCTTGGTGATGATGCCAAGAATCCGGGCACCGCGGGCACGACACTCCTCCACGTTGCCAAGAGTCTTGTCCTTGCCTGGTATGTCACAGGCAAGGGCGATGACCGGGGTATCCTTCACCAGAAGGGCGATCGGACCGTGTTTCAGCTCGGCGGCGTGATAACCTTCCGCGTGAATATAGGAAATCTCCTTGAGCTTGAGCGCTCCCTCCAGCGCCACGGGATACATCGGCCCCCGGCCGATGAAGAAGGCATGCTCGTTGTGGGCATAACTCCCGGCTATTTCCGCGATGCGATCATTCTGCCGGATGACTTCGCCGACCAGCGCCGGCACCTGTTCGAGATCGCGTGCGAAGCGGATGCCCTCGTCGCGGGAGAATCGCCGGCCACGGCCGAGCTTGAGCGCCATCATCAGCAGCACGGCCACCTGGCAGGTGAAAGCCTTGGTGGAGGCAACCGAGATTTCCGGACCGGCATGCAGATACACTCCACGGCCTGTCTGACGGGCGATGGTGGAGCCCACCACGTTGCAGAGGCTCATCACGAAAGCGCCCTTTTGCTGCGCCTCGCGCACTGCGGCCAGCGTGTCGGCAGTTTCACCGGATTGGGAAATCGCCACCACCAGATCACGGCTGCCGAGGATGGGATTGCGATAGCGGAACTCGGCAGCCTGCTGGACTTCGGCATGCACGTCGGCGAGATCCTCGAATGCATACTCCCCCACCAACCCGGCGTGCAATGAAGTGCCGCAGCCGACGAGCACCACCCGACCGAGATCGGCGAGTTCGCGCGGCGAGGTGCCCATGCCGGAAAGCACGGCGGAGCCAAGGTTGAAATCGAGTCGGCCACGGATGGCATTGGCCAGCGAATCCGGCTGCTCGTGAATTTCCTTGAGCATGAAATGTTCGAATCCACCCTTCTCGGCGGCTGCGGTATCGAGTCCCAGCTCGGCGATTTCCCGGGTGACGGGTATGTTATGCAAATCCCGGACGTCCACCGAGTCGGCGGTGACGATGGCGATGTCGTTGTCATCCAGATAGATCACCCGCTGGGTGTGCGCGATGATCGCCGCGGCATCGGAGGCGATGATGGTTTCGTCGTCACCAACGCCGATCACGATCGGGCTGCCGCGGCGCGCGGTGATGATGCGGTCCGGCTCGCGTGCGGAAAGAACCGCAATGCCGAACGTGCCTTCGACTTGATGCAAGGCGTCACAAACCGCTTGGAAAAGATCCCCCTTGTCGTGCTCTCCGATCAAATGTGCGAGCACCTCGGTGTCGGTTTCGGAATAGAAATGATGACCCTTGCCTTCGAGGCGAGAGCGCAGCGCGCGGTAGTTTTCGATGATGCCGTTGTGCACCAGGGCGATATCGCCGGAACGATCCAGATGAGGATGTGCATTTACTTCGGTTGGCGGGCCGTGAGTGGCCCAGCGGGTGTGGGCGATGCCGATGCTCGCGCGGGAAAGGCGTTCCACCGGCCAGTCCGCGCGGGTGCGCTCGTTGAGAACGGAAACCTTGCCGGCAGCCTTGGCCACCACGAGGTGCCCCTCGTCCAGAACGGCGACGCCGGCGGAATCATAGCCGCGGTATTCGAGACGGCGCAGGCCGTTGATGAGGACGCTGGCGGCGTCCGCCTTGCCGATGTATCCGACGATTCCGCACATGGTGAATGGAGATTAGATATTTGAAATTGGAGATTGGATATCCTTGTGGACGATTTCACCCGGGCGAGTGCTGGTTCCTGGCCAGAGCTTGCGGCCTGGATAGATGGAAGTGTTGATGCCGGTGTGGACACCATCGCCGATGATCGCGCCGAACTTGCGGCGGCCGGTGTCGATCAACTGGCCATTCAACATGGACCGGTGGTTTTTTCCGTCGTGGCGCAGATTCGAAACGGTGGTGCCCGCACCCAAGTTGACATTTTCACCAAGCACCGAGTCTCCGACGTAAGACAAGTGGCCGACGTTGGTTTTGGAGAGAATGAGGCAATTCTTGATCTCGACCGATTGTCCGATGTGACAGGCGTCGCCGATGCTGGTGTTTCCGCGCAGATAACAATTCGGACCGATCTTGCAATTCGCTCCGATGACCACGTTGCCCTCAATGAACACGCCGGGCAGGATGCGGGTGCCGGGACCGAGATGGATCACGCCCTCGATGACCGCGGACGCGTGAATGTCCCCATGGATGGCGAGTGGTTCAGGAATGGTTCCGACGAAGCGCTCGTTCGCACGCAGCAGATCCCATGGATGGCGGATGAGAAACGAATGCGCGGCCACCATGGACTTGGATAGATCCGGTTTGGCGCCACGCCAAGCGAGCACTTCTCCCGCTTCGTCCGTAAGGGTTTGTAACGAACCGTCCGTGAAGCAAGCTGCATCCTCCGCATCAAGCCAAGCGAACGGCTGGACATGAAGACCTTCGCAAGGGCCCTGGCATTTCATCCGCTGATGCTGATGCAGCGGAATGTTTCCGATCCGATAATCCGGGATCGGTCGATCAGTGGACAGGCAGGGCAGGAACATGAATCTGTTGGATGTTCAACCGATTTCCTCACGGATGGCGGTGGCGAACTTGCTCACCCAGGCACGGCACTCCTCAATGTCGCGATGTTCGACAAGGACGCGGATTTTGTTCTCGGTGCCGGAATAACGGATCAAATGGCGGCCGGAGTCGCCGAAATCCGCAGTGGCCTGTTCCATGAGCTTGTTGAGTTTCGCGAGGGAGCCGATTGGCGGTTTGGAAGGCACCGGCATGTTGGCGAGCTGGGAGGGATACTCGTTCATGACGGTGGCGAGCTGGGCGAGCGTGGCGTTGCGGTCGCGCATCATGCGCAGCACCTGAAGGGCGCTGAGGATGCCGTCTCCGGTGGTGGCGTGGTCCGCGAAAATAAGATGGCCGGAGTTTTCGCCGCCGAATGAGTAACCACTGCGGCGCATGCATTCGATCACGTTGCGATCCCCCACGGCGGTGGTTTCCACCTTGATGCCATGATTCTTCATCGCCTCGATCAGACCTAGATTACTCATCACCGTGGCCACCAGCGTGTCCTTGCGGAGTTTTCCCTGCTCCTTGAGACTGATGGCGCAGAGTGCGAGAATGCGGTCGCCGCTGACCACCTGGCCATTGGCATCGGTGAAGATCACCCGGTCGGCGTCGCCATCGAAGGAGATGCCGAGATCGGCGTTGTGGCGGCGCACCAGTTCGCCGGCGTTCTCCGGATGAAGCGCGCCACAGCCGCTGTTGATGTTGAGTCCGTCCGGCTGGATCCCCGTAGTGATCACCTCCGCGCCGAGTTCCTTGAAAATGAGCGGCGCGATGAAGTAGGCGGCGCCGTGACCGCAATCCACCACCACTTTAAGCCCGTGCAGCGGCACGTTGTCCGCCGTGTGTTTCGCAAACTCGATGTAGCGCCCGCGGGCATCGTCGATGCGGTGCGCCTTGCCGATCTGTCGCGGTGGCAGCGGCTCGGCTTCCGGCTCCTGGCCGAGGATGTGCCGTTCGATCAGCACCTCCAGATCATCGGACAACTTGTAGCCGTCCGGACCGAAAATTTTCATTCCATTGTCTTCGTAGGGATTGTGCGAGGCGGTGATCATAATGCCGGCGGCGGCACCCATCGATTTCGTAAGGTGGGCCACGGCGGGCGTCGGCAACGGACCGACCATGAACACATCCATGCCCATGGAAACGAGGCCGCTGGTCAGCGCGGTCTCCAGCATGTAGCCGGAAATGCGGGTATCCTTGCCGACGAGCACGCGGTTTCGGTTAGGGCCGGAGGATCGCAGGACGTTGGCGACGGCCTTGCCCATCTTCAACGCGACTTCCGCAGTGATCGGGAATTCGTTCACGCGGCCCCGGATGCCGTCGGTTCCAAATAGTTTTGTGTTGGCTTTGCTCATGGTGAAATGGGTGATCGTTCAAATGGCATGAACGAATCAAGATGAAAGGCCCAGTTTGAATCGAAGGGCGGCCCGGAAAAAAAATCAGCGGCGTGATGCAGGACGAAGACGCCTTGCCGCAAATACAGGGGGCGGAGGGGACAAAAGACGTTCGTTTTATCCTCCGGTTCCAGCCAGCGATCAAGCCGTAATTTGAAAGCGTGCTCGCAATGATGAGGAGCTTGGCTGCGGCATCGACCAAAGAGTTCAGGCACCGCGAATCATGGGAATCTAGCGAATCCCATGTGATTTTGAATAAGGAAGGCAGGAAGGCAGGAAAAAGAAAGCTGGCGGGATTGTTTGGAGCGTTTCATCAAAACGGTTCCTGCATTCCTGCCTTCCTTATTCACCCATCTGAAGTCTTCCAGATTCGCGGTGCCTCAATCTTCGTCTTTGGAATCATTCAGATTTTGAATAAGGAATGCAGGAATGCAGGAAAAAGAAAGCTGGTGGCAGCCACAACCCGAGTCAGCACGCCACACTTCAGAATCAATTTCGTAAATCTAACCGCCGAGCACCGCACGATGGATTCTGCCAGGAGCCTTTTTCAGGAAACGCCGGGCCAGCACTTCAAACTCCTCGGACAAGTCGGTCAGGTGGATTTCGAGTTTACCCTCTTGCGCGGGATCGGCGAGCATATCCAGCCGCACGAGTTCACGTTTCAAGTGCTCCGCACAAGTGGTCGCGGAATCCACCAACCGCACATCATCCGGCAGCAACTCGCGCAACACCGGAATCAGCAGTGGATAATGCGTGCAGGCCAGCATCAACGTATCAATCCCCTTCTCCACCAGCGGATCGAGGTAGGTCTTGAGCACCACCGCCGTCGCGGGATGGTCGATCCAGTTTTCCTCCACCAACGGCACGAGCAACGGAGTGGCCTGACCATGGATGATTAAACCGGTCTTCCTCAGCGCGAGCGCATGCTGATAGGCGTGCGAGCCGATCGTGCCGCGTGTGGCAATGATGCCGATCCGCTCGGCATTTGGATTGGCGAGCGCGGCATCCACTCCGGCCTCAATCACGCCGATGACCGGAACACTGCAAGTTTCCCGCAAGCTCGGCAACGCATGCGCCGTCGCCGTATTGCAAGCCACGACGATAGCTTTCACGCCGTGCGCGATGAGGAAACGCGCATCCTCATCGGCGAATTGGCGGATCGTTTCCGGGCTTTTCGAGCCATACGGCAAACGCGCGGTATCACCGAGATACAGGATGTTTTCGGACGGCAAAAGCTCCTGCACCGCACGCACGACGGTCAGCCCGCCGACACCCGAGTCGAAAAATCCAAGAGGCGCTGAATTCACTGGCGCGATTGTGACTGGCATCACGCGCTCGGCAAGCGGGAAGCTTTCTGTGAGATTTTGAATAAAATCCGTGCAATCCGCATGCTTAACAGATAGCAGGCTATCCAATTTAAATGGCGCATAACCTCATGGCCTCTTTGGTTCTACATCGCTCCTGAACAGCACATTCCAAATCCTGAATCCAAACGCCCTATTCCGAAACCTCGCTACGCTATTTCCGAACCGAGAAACCCAAATCACGGACCGAGAAATCCTAATCCCAAACCGAAAACTGCTAATCACGAACCGAGAAACGATAATATTTGACCGAGAAACGATAATTCTGAATCGAGAAACCCTATCTCAAGCCCCATCCAGCCTCTCATCGAACATCGCAACCTATTGATTTCCTGATCTTTACAAACCAATCCACACAGAAAACACCACTATGCCTGATTCCAATACCCCGACCACTCCCGAAGTTCCAGCACCCGCCACCCGTCGCCCGCGCGGCGTCATCAACGCCAAATACCTCGACGAAATCGAACTCGTTCGCGAACTTGTCCTCCAAGCCCGCCTACCCGAAAACGTCGCTCCCCTCACAGCCCGCGAGTTCCTGCCTGCGGAAATCGACGCGCTCGAAACCACCGCCGGACTCCTCAACCAAGCCGCCCTCAAAGCCGTCGGTCGCAGCGCCGCCCGCAAGTTGGATACTGAGGAAGAACAAACCGCCCGCACCCGCCTCCTAAACGCAATCTCTCCCATCCGAACCGGAGCCAAGCGCAAATACCGTGACGAAGGCAACCAAGCAGGCCGCAGCGCCTACTTCGTCGGAGAAACCACCAACGTCTCTCTCGAACGGCTCCTCTTCATCGCCGGTTCCATTCTACTCAAGCTAACCCCGCAGCCCGATTCCACCGACACCGGAACCCTCCCACCCGAGGACAGTCTCAAAGGCATCACCACTAACGACCTATCCGAACTCCAACAAGCCCACGAAGCATACATCGACAAAGACACCGTCCAAACTGCCACAGGAAACGAAGCCTCAGCCCTCCGCCAGCAAGTCGAAACCCTCTACGATCAAGTCCGCGTCCAGCGCATCGACCTCCAACTCGCCGCCGACCTCGCCTGGCCCCATACCAATCCCCAAAACGCCGCCATCCGGCGCACCTTCTCCATCCCCGAAAACCGCCCTGCAGTGGAGTGAGAAATTTCCATCGCCATCCCGTTTTCCGGATGTCACAAACGGCACCGTCAGTCTAACCAAAGACATTTGATTACACCACGAATGAAGTAACCGCACCTTCACACAACTGCTTTTGCGACCAATCAAAAGCTGCTGGGCTACCTACAAAACCGCCAAGTTTCACAGCCCTCGAAGTAACACAGCCGTCGCGCCTAATCGGCGCGGCTTGGCGTGTCACTTCGAGAGGCACTTGGCGGTGCCTGTAGGTAGGGCGCGATCAAGTCGCGCTCTTTTTTGCACAGTAGTTGCGGTTCGGCGCGTGGAAGCCTGCTTGCATTCCCATGCATCTTTCCCGAAGCACCGTGCCCGCTTCCTCGCTCTCCGTAAAAAACACATAAAACCAGAAAACCAACGATACCCCAACCATGAAACGATACCTCATATCCACCTTCGCCGCTCTATGCGCCACCGCGCTTGCCGAGCCATTGCCAGACGCCCCCATCGTCACCGATCCCGCCAAGATCATCCAATCCACCACCTACGATCTCGGCGAGCGACTGCTTACCGTCCAGGAACTCACCAAAGAAGCCATGCCCATGCCTCCCGCACCGGCACTCGTTACAAAAGCTCCCGCTCCCGCCGTCCGTCCTCCATTCAGGTTCCAGCGCAATGCCTCCATCAGCCTCGCTGCGGACATCTACAAACGCGCCATCCAACCCACCCGCAGCCTCATCACCTACCGCCTGCCAGCCCAGCAAGAAATCATCACCTTCTGGTCCTCCGCAGATTGGAGTCTCGTCGCAAGCATCGGGAAACTTACCGCCGCCAATGGCACCATCTGGCAACTCCATTGCATACCCAGCGTGTATGATCTGAATCGCAAAACCTTCCGCCAGCAAGTCATGAAAGCCCCTACCATACCGGACATGCCCGCCGGAGCTAGCACTTGGCAGATCGTATCTGGCAATCCCACCCCGGAGCAAATGGCCCCCATCGCCCTCTTTCATGACTACTACGACGCCCACCTCGCCGAACTCCAAGCCAACCAACAAGCCCGCCTCGCCGAGCATCAGCGCCTAGTCGCCGATGCCCTAGCAAATCCACCTGAGAAAAAGGACATCACCGTGCAATACCGCATCCTCGCCCCCGAGGAAATCATCACTCCGGTAAAGACCGCCACAGCCACAAACGAATAAAAATCTCAAGCAAATGAACACACTTCGTATATTCATTGTAATTTTGTGTTGCGCTTCCAGCCTTTTCGGGCAAGGAGTAAATTCCTTGAGCATCACCCGCATATCGCCAACCCAGTTCCAGTTGTCATGGCATGCCGACACTCTCCGCCCGTATCAAATAGAGAACAGCCCTGACCTCTTCAACTGGACCGAACTCACCGGCTACATCGAAGGCACCAACGCGCCGCAAGGGGTTCTCGTCACAAAAACTACCGACAAGATGTTCTTCCGCCTCAGAACCGGAGCTGTGCGCACGGGGTTTGATTCTCAATCACTTGAAGCCGCTGATGACAATAACTCGGAATTAGCTCAAATAGGATTTCCGTTAAATGTGTTTCCTACCACAACTAATCCGGGCCCATGGAGCGAATGTTACGTAAATAATAATGGAAATTTATCCATTGGTCGTTCTGTAGAAGCTTGGACGCCACTACCGCTCCAAACGTCAGCACAAGCGCTATCCGGACTAATCGCTCTTATTGCACCTTTCTGGGCAGACGTAGATACGCGCCCAGCTTACTCACCTGGAACTGCTAATGGCAGTCTAGTTGTTACATACGGACAAGGATTTATTGACGGGCGTCCAGCTTTTGGTGTGAATTGGAGAAATGTAGGATACTTTTATGAAAAAACAGATAAACTAAATAGCTTTCAACTTGTGCTCGTTGATCGTTCAAACATCGGATCCTCAGGTGATTTTGATGCCGAATTTAATTATGATCAAATGTTATGGGAAGAGGGAAAAGATAGCGGAGGAGTGAACGGATACGGCAATAAACCAGGTCGCGTTGGAATCACAAATGGCGTAAACAGAACTATCGAAGCTCAATATTCTGGAGAAACACTCAAACAACTCGATTTCACACCTGCCGGATTTCCTAATGCCGGAAGCATAAACTACACTACGGGTTTGATTTACCGCAAACGCAACAGCAGTGTTCCAGGTCGGATGATTTTTCAATTCCGCAATGGGAACCTTCTCGGCGCTCTTCAAGTTAATGCAGGGCAAGATTTAAATATTTCTTCTGCGGCCACCACTGCTACAGTAACAGGTACCGCATCTGATCCTACTGGGGGAGCGATCACGACTTTGTGGAGTGTAATTAAAAACACGGGATCTAATCCTGTGATAATAGCAAATCCAAATCTACTTTCGACGTCTGTTACTTTCAGTGCTGGCGCGAGTTTTAGCCTCAAATTGACAGCCCAGAGAGTAAATGATTCCACAGCAAACGCTTCAGACACAATGATCAAATATTAGTTTTATGAAAACATTTAAATTTTACTTATTCGCAACAACCGCATTAGCAATAAATATCATTAATGCCGCAACAATTCAAATATCACTATCCACGAGTGGGGTTTTTCTAAAGAACATCGCTGGGGTAAATTTGGATTCAGGTGGTGCTGTTGATGGAGACGGAACCATACTACAACTTGGGTACTACTCATCTTCTACAGTCGCAAATCCTTTCGCAGGATCGTGGATTCCAATTACTGGGCCAGGAACAACATACCAAACCACGATCGGTGATTCTGGAAATCGTGGCGATGGCTCATTGAAATTATTATTTGAAATGACACAGGGAAGCCTGTCTTTTACAGAGCCTTCAGTAGGAACTCCACTCTCATTAAGATTTTACGATGGGACAACGATCGCAAATTCCGGCTTCTTCAATGCTGTTTCCAATACCGAAGGTGGCTTCAACTGGGCAGCTCCTGCTGTTCCAAATTCAACGGCCATATTAAATCTGACGCTAATTACAACGGGAGATGTCTGGCAGGATGGCCCCGGCAGCTCTTACCGCACCACGATAGCAATCCCTGAGCCATCATGCGGCATCATTCTCACCCTCGTCACGGGTTTGGTGGTTACTCGCCGCCGGAGAATAAAATCCTTCGCCTAAATCAAAGCCCCAAACCTGCCAGAACATGAAAGCATTCATCCCGTATTGCCTCATCGGTCTGGCAGGAATATGCCAACTGAAAGCTGCATCAATTAACCTGGGCATTGGTATCCATCAAAGTGGCAATGCGGAATTTGGTCTTAAGAATGAAGCAGGCGTCCTGCTTACAAGGGGCGTTGGCAATGTGGTGGGTGATGGTGCGGTATTACAAATTGGCTATTACACGCAGGCGACACTGCTTGATCCTTTCCAAGGTCACTGGATTCCAATCACAGGACAGGGAACCCCATATCCTACTTCGGTTGGTGACAGTGGCTATCCTGATGGTTGGACCAAAAGTGTTAATTTCCTGGTTGCTGGCACTTTGGGATTTGTCGAGCCCCTAGCAGGAACTCCACTCGCATTGCGATTTTACGATTCAACAACGTTAGTCGCATCAGCCTATTTCAATGCAGTCGCAGCCACGGACGGCACATTCACTTGGGCGGCACCTTCGGATCCAATGACATTTATCGGAATTACTCTTCCGAAAAACCGCATCGTCTGGCAGGACGGCCCGGACAGCGCATACCGCACCACCATTGCCATCCCTGAGCCATCTAGTGGCATCATCCTCACCTTCACCGCAGGTTTGTTTGCAACGCGCCGCCGGAGATCGAAATCCATCGACTGAATACGAAGTCTTGCACCTGCCAGACCATGAAAGCACTCATCCCGTTTTGCCTCATCGGTCTGGCTGGCATACGTATTGCGCCAATGAAAGTAGGGTGAGAGGAATCCGCCGTTGATTTGACCCTTGAACAACCCGCCCGCGCCGGGTTTTCTCCCCGCCTGCCATGAACGACCGCAAGACTCTCGATGAACGCCAGCAGATGACTGACCTGGAGCGCCTCCGCCACTCCTGCGCCCACGTCATGGCCACCGCAATCCTGCGCATCTGGCCGGACGCGCAGTTCGCATACGGCCCGCCGATCGAGACTGGCTTCTACTACGACTTCGAAATGAAGCACCGCATCACGCCGGACGACTTCGAGAAAATCGAGGCCGAGATGAAGAAGATCGCGAAGGAAAACCAGAAGCTCGAATACAAAGCGATCTCCCGCGACGAAGCGAAATCCATGGCCGAAAGCGGCCGCCTCGGTGGTCTCTCCGAGCGTCCCGGCAATCCATCGCGTTTCAAGCTCGACCTGATCGACAAGATCCCGGAAGGCGAACAGATCTCCTGCTTTCAAAACGGCGACTTCATCGACCTCTGCGCCGGCCCGCACGTTGGCTACACCTCGAAGTGCAAGAACGTGAAACTCATGTCGGTCTCATCATCGTTCTACCTCGGCGATGAAAAGAAAGGCCAGCTCCAGCGGCTCTATGGCACCGCGTTTGAAAGCAAGGAATTGTTAGAAGAACACCTCAACCGCCTCGAAGAAGCGAAGAAGCGCGATCACCGCCGCCTTGGCAAAGAACTCGGGCTTTTCCACATTGATGAAATGGTCGGCCAGGGACTCATCCTTTGGAAACCGAAAGGTGCGCTCGTCCGCCGCGCGCTTCAGGACTTCATCACCGGAGAACTCGACAAGCAGGGCTACTCACAAGTTTTCACCCCGCACATCGGCAAGCTCGATCTCTACCGCACCTCCGGCCACTTCCCCTACTATCAGGAAAGCCAGTTTCCGCCCATCGCCGAGCGCGATACTTTGGAAAAACTCGCCGATGAAGACGCCACCTGCGCCAACCTCATCAACGGCCTCAGCGATGGAACCTACGAAGGTTACCTGCTCAAGCCGATGAACTGCCCGCACCACATCAAGATCTTTGCGAGCGATCATCACTCCTACCGCGACTTGCCTGTTAGACTCGCCGAGTTCGGCACCGTCTATCGCTGGGAGCAATCCGGCGAACTCGGCGGCATGACCCGCGTGCGTGGTTTCACCCAAGATGATGCGCACCTGTTCTGCACTCCCGATCAAGTCGCCGCCGAAGTCACTGGCTGCCTCGATTTGGTGAAGAAGGTGCTCAGCACTCTCGGCATGAACGATTACCGCGTCCGCCTTTCGCTGCGTGATCCCGAGAGCGACAAATACGTCGGCACCACGGAAAACTGGGACAAGGCAGAAGCCGCCCTGCGCGAAGCCGTGCAAACGCTCGGCGTCGAATACACCGAAGAACTCGGCGAGGCCGCCTTCTACGGCCCGAAGATCGACTTCGTCGTCAAAGACGTCATCGGCCGCGACTGGCAACTCGGCACCGTGCAAGTGGACTACAACCTGCCTGTGCGTTTCGGCCTCAGTTATGTGGGAGCCGACAACCAGCCGCACATCCCTGTGATGATCCACCGCGCGCCCTTCGGCTCGATGGAACGTTTCACCGGCCTACTCATCGAACACTTCGAAGGCAAGTTCCCGACATGGCTCGCCCCTGAACAAGTCCGCATCCTGCCCATCTCCGAGAAAACCCTCGAACAAGCCGAAGCCGCCGCCGCCAGACTTGCCGACCTCGGCGTCCGTCTAACAGTGGACCGCACCAGCGACAAGATCGGCGCAAAAATCCGTAACGCCCGCCTTGACCGCGTCCCCTACATGCTCGTCATCGGCCAGCGCGAAGCGGAAGAAGGCACCGTCTCCGTCCGCCACCGCGACAAGGACGACCTCGGCGCGAAACCGCTGGACGAGTTCATCGCGGAGATCACGCAGGAGATCCGCGAGCGGAGTCTTTAACTCAAACCCGCGCTTCTACCATCAAGGAGCTTCCTCGCAACTACGCCGCACCGCATTCGCAGGCTTCGGCGGCCTCGTAGCGCTGATGGCTTTGGTAGTGGCGACCATTTCCTCCAGCATCTGTAGTTTCTCGCTCACCGGCAGAGCGGCGAGCTGTCGGCGGCGCTCCACTTTTCGAGCTATGAGTTGGCGTATGAATTCCGTCATGGTTCGAGGTAGGTTTGATGAAATTTCCGCCACTTCTCCATCAGGACGTGGCGAACGAGGATAGCCTCAAAAACCTCCGCATCAAGCACTCCGGCCTCCACAAAGCGGATCACGCGGTCGTGATCCTTCGGCCTCCCGACCTGAAGGCAGATCGCCGCCAGATGCTCCGCCGTGAAGACCCGTGTGATCACTCCGCTCACATCCCTCTCTACAGCCTGTGCCAGCGCCTCCTCCACCAGCGGAGTCCCCGGCGGCACAAACTCCACCGCCCAGCCTTCGATGACAATGAACTGCCCCTCAGGTTTGAAACCGTGCGCCAGCAGATACTCATAAATCGGCCCCAGTGTCAGCAGCGTACCACCCGGAGCTGTGGGCAGGGGCACAAACACATCCACATCCTTCGTTGTGATTGGCTCGAGCCAAAAGATCGCTCCCACCGCCTCACCAATGGCATAACGTCCGATGATCCCATCGGCTTCCATCTGATTGAGCACGGCAAAGATTTTCTCCACAAGCTGTTCCTACCACGAAAAGCCAACCTGGAAACATTGAAAATCCCAGCGCTGCCTCCGTTCGCCACCGCGATAAGGACGACCTCGGCGCAAAGCCACTGGACGAGTTCATCGCATGAACGTGGCGGCGGATTGCATCCGCCATGCCCATCAACAGACAAAGGAACGGCTTGGCAGTTGCAAACCGCCGCCACGACTGCGATCCTCAGCAGCCTCTGCGGGGAAACTCTTCCATCTCATCTACATCGGCCCCGGTTTTCTCCTTCCGCGCCCAGTCCCTTCGGCATAGGCTCCGCTTCATCTGAATAAACGATTACCCCTCAACTCATCATCACCATGCGCCGCTCTCCCTTCTGTTACTTGCTCCTGTCCGTAGTCATGGCCGCACTCACGGCGCGTGCCGCCGAAGCACCGGCGGTGCTCAAGTTTGTTAGACGCATCGTCGTACTCGGCGACAGCATCACACAGGCTGGCGATTACGTCACCGATCTGGACTGCTGGTTTGCGGCGCAGGACATCAAGGTTGAAGTCATCAGCCTCGGCCTCGGAAGTGAAACTGTCACCGACCTCACTCCCGAAGAAAACCATGACCATCTCAAACGATACGGTTTCGGCCGGCCCTTCATCAGCGAGCGCTTGGGACGCGTTCTGGAAGCCACCAAGCCCGACCTCGTGATCGCTTGTTACGGGATGAATGACGGCATGGCCCTGCCGCCCGACGAGAGCGGGACGAAGCGCTTTGGCGACGCCTGCACCGCGCTGCGCGATGCTGCGATGAAATCCGGAGCCAGGCGCGTCGTGATCTGCTCACCGCCGGTCCAGGATTCGAAGAAACCCGGCGTGATCGGGACGCATGACGAAAACCTCGGACGTTACACCCAGTGGCTTCTTGGTAAACGGGCCAAGGGCTGGGATGTCGTCGATATCCACACGCCGATGCGCGCGGCTCTTGAAGCTGGCCGCGTCAAAGACCCTGCATTCGTCTTGGCAAGCGACAGCATCCACCCCGACCGTGAAGGCCACTGGATCATGGCGCGAGAAATCCTCACGCAGTGCTTCGGTGCGAAGCTCGACGGCATCGACAAAGCCGAAGATCTCTTTGCACGGAACGGCGATGAAATCCGCAAGCTCGTCGCCGAGCGCCGCGCGATACTGTTTGCGGCCTACATGACCAAGATCGGACATCAGCGCCCCGGCGTCCCCGGACATCCGAAAGCCAAGCCGGGCCCTTCGATCAACGAGGCCAGCACAAAAGCCGCCGACCTCACGCGCCAGATCGAGGCGCTGCATCGGTGATGAAGATCAAGAAATTGATGATTGATGATTGTTGATCGGATTTTTGAACTGACGAAACGGCGGTCTTCCAATCACAAATCACAAATCGTCATTCATCAATCCATCTCCTATCCCGGCACCCTCGTCGATTCCTAGAATCCGAAATCCAGACTGGCGGCGCAACTCCTGGCAGGGACCGATCCTCCGGGTGGTACGCGTGAATGAACTGCGAATGCAAAGTCGATGAAACGCCCATTCGTCTCCACATCGAAATCCTCATCCACCTCACATTCTCCAGACCGCCCGGAATGCACGAGGAGCGTTAGCGACACAGGAAACCCGCGTAGCGCAAACCGCATGGCCGCAGGCAATATCGGTCCCTGCCATCTTTCCAAGCGAAGGCAGCCGGGAGCTAGGGACAAACCCGTCATCCGCTGATCCGAAGCTATGGAATCAGGAAGGGCGCTGCATAGTTGATGAAATGTGAATCGCTTCCACTGGTACCATTCAGTGAGGATTCGGAACTGATTTTAGAGGCTTCATATCAAGTTTTCTTGGCGCTCTTTGCGTCTTGGGGTTCATCTTCTTTCCGTAAGTGCCGATGATCCGATTCGACGGTCACTAGTATAATGACACTGGGGCGGCGTGTTTGAAATAAGCTGGACGGGGCTTCACGCGCGAATAGTTTACCGGCTACCCGCGAGAGGGCGAATATCCTATGAAAAAAAACTATTCTCGACTTTTCCCCGCCGCCGTAACGTCCGTGCTGGCGACCGTTTTCTTGGGCGTTTCCGGCGAAGCGCTTGCGCTCATGGATGCAAGAAATCAAGGCCGCTGGGAACAGCCATGCACGGAGGGGCCGGACGCGGAGGTGCCGGGTTTCCTAGTGAACATGGGGCCGACGGGTGCTCGGGGCATCCTCAAGGAGCGCTCCTATGTGGTGAAATACGTTTTCTCCAAGTCCCCGGCCAAGGGTGTGTTGGAGATCGACGACGAGGTTTACGGGGCGAACGGGAAGAAGTTTTCGGCGCACACTTTCGGAGGAGGGTATCACGGGATCGAGGGACCGATTCAGGATCTGGGGCTGGCGATCGAAGATAGCGAGGGCGCTCTGGGCGTGCTGAAGCTCATGGTGAAACGCGGTGGGGAAAACCTTGAGGTGGACGTGCAACTGGAGAAACTAGGACGCTTTTCCAATACATTCCCGGTGGACTGCGCGAAGACGAAGATCCTGAAAGAACGCGCATATAAATACCTCATCGGCCATCCAGGCGGTATCGATTCGCAGGGGCGCTGCGTGGCGATTCTAGCGATGCTGGCTTCCGATGAGAGCAAGGTGTTCCGTGAGGGCAAGAAGATGGCACTGGAGTGGAATACACCCTACGACTCCAGAACGTGGTCATGGCACCTCGGCTTCCAGGGCATCGCGCTTTCGGAATACTATCTGCGGACGGGCGACCGCTCGGTGCTGAAAACACTCAAGTCCACGATGGCGCTTCTTAACGAGGCGCAGTGGAAAGGGGGCATCCAGCACTGGAAGTCGGATCAGATCAAGGGGATCGACCAAGCGCTACTGGACAAGCACCAGGCGCTCTACGCGGGTGGCTTCGGCCATGAAAATTATACGGAAATCCTCAGCCGCGGCGGCGGCGGTTACGGGCCGATGCAGTGGCCGACGTGCTTGGCGCTGATGACATGGCAGCTTGGCAAGAAATGCGGGATCGAAGTGGATGCGGAGACGGTAGAGAGAAGCTTCACATTCCTCGACCACGGCACGACGGTGGCGGGCAGGGTGGCGTATGGGGGAGAGTTCACGCTGAACAACGGGCCAGTGGATTGGAAACAATGGAAGGCAGACACCAATAACGGCGGTTCGCACAAATCGGGTCTCGGGCATCTGGTTTACCTGCTTTCCCCGGAGCGGAAGGAATCCGCGAAGATGATGAAGCTGCACCTTTCCAACATTGATGCCGCCTACAAGGACATGCCCGACGGCCATGCCTGCGCGCTGATGGGGCTGACCTGGGGCTGGGCAGGGACTTACGCTTCCGGTGACAAGAAGCTAAGGAAAAAAGTCGGCGATTATTACAAGGCGTGGATCAACATGGCGCGGTGCCATGGCAGCGATTCTTATGTGATCCTGCCGGGTCGCGACTACGCGGACCATTCTTACTACCGCGGGAACATCCGCAACCACACCACGGCAGCGGTGGCTTTCCTCTACAGCTACTCGACACCGAAGCTGAGACTCCAGGGTGCGGACGGATCGAAGGCGGATAAGGCCAAGGCGGGCGGGCTCTCGGAACTGCCCTACGGAGAACTTCGTGACTACCATAACACGGATCGGACGAAATCCTTCAAGGGGAGGCTAGTCTTCTTCGATCCCGGCGTAGGGCTAGTGCGCATCCGCCTAGAAAACGGGCGGATGTCTGATCTAGAATTCCTAAACCTGAGCAAGGAAGACCAAGGATACGTGGTGGAGGCGAACGCCGCGCTGAGTGCGAAGAAGAAGAAGTAGGACTACTCGCAGGCAGATATTCGCCGCGCCTCTATTTAGGTTTCGGAATCGCTAATTGAAATTATCGGAATTCGGAATTGCCATCTCTGATGGGGATTGAGCCACCTCAAGTTAGTCTCTTCATTTTCTGACAGTTGGAACATGAAATCGGATGAAAAACGTCCAAGATTTCGCTAGACGGCTTGATTGAGAACTTTGGTCGGAACGCCGTAAAGCTCCGTCAGAGCGTGGCGAGCTTTTCCGGCACAAGCAGGATACTGGAATTGGCGGTGCCGGGTTTTCGCTTGCTGGCAGGTATCTTTTTGGTGGGCATAAGCAAGTGGGGTGATTTCCAGGCCATCACGATTGCTGATAGAGTAAATTACTTTTTCATATTACTCCTTCTTCATCATCGCGAGGTTGGCTTCGGCGAAGGCTTTACCCATGAGGGCGAAGGTTTTGGCGCAGCCTAGGTAGTGATAGCCGGCGTTGGATGCGCCGCGGGCCCACTTGGTGGCTTCTTCGGGACTGATGAGTTCGGTCTCGTATTTCTTGAGGTATTCCTTCTGCTGGGCCTCGTCCATTGAGCCGTCCGCGTTGGGATGTCCCTTGGCCTTGACCTTGAGCAGGTGCCCCTTCTGTTTCACTTTGGCGCGCTTCTGGTCGATGGCGTCGAGTTCCTCCGCCCAGAAGGGTGCGGTTTCCACGGCGGCGACGTTGCCTTTGAATTCCGGCAGTGATGCGGGAGCGGCCATGGCTTTGCGAAAGGCGACTGTGCCGTCCTTTGCATCGAGGCCGTCCACGCCGAGCACGCCGATGACGAAGGGCATCTTGGGGGCCTTGAGATCCTTGCGCACGTCGCGGATGAAATCGGCCATCCACTCGCTGTATTTCGAGTAATCCCGGGTCTTACCATCGGGTCCGTTGGGATAGGTGCCGCCGTCCACGAGGTCATTGAAGCCTTGGAGCCAGATGAAGCCGGAGATTTCATAACCATCGGCAGATTGATAGGCCGGGCAGACGCGCTTGGGATCGGCGAGAACGCTTTTCACGTGGTCGATCATGAAGCGATAGAAGCGGCCGGTTTCCTTCGCCTTGTTGGCTTTCTCTTCTTCGATGTCCTTGTCCTGCTTTTGCATCTGCGCGATCTGCGCCTCGCTGAACACGTAGGGTCCGGCGCTGGGCGGGCGGAATTCGGTGTTCAGACTGCGGCCGCCCCACGCGGTCTTGATGAGGAGTACTGGCTCATTGAGCGCGGCATCCATGGCCAGGCCGAAGGTGAACTCGGGGCCGATCTTGCCGCCGTCCTGCGTGGGATTGGAGCCACGGGCACCGTATCCTGCGGTGAGCTTGCCGGTGCCTACGCCGTTGGCGTTTCCTTCGTGATGGCCGGTGAGGTAGGAGATCCAGGCGTTCTCGGCGACGGCGGGTTTTCCATCCGCACCGCGCATCATCTTGAGCAGCGGCGCGGTGGCGGGATCGTCGCCGATATAGTCGAAGGTCTCGACGCGTGCGTGGCCTTCCATGTTCGACTGGCCGGCGAGGATGAAGACTTTGAGTGGTTTTGCGCCCGCGATGACGGTGGCGAGGAGCAGGGATGTTAGAATGGCGGTGGTGGCTTTCATGGGAAGTAGTGCCGAGTGGTCAGTGGGAAGAGGAAGAGATTACCGAATGACGATTGTTGATTTTGGATTTTTGAATGGGAGAGGTGGGAATGGAGTAAAAGTGATTGCCGCAAAGCTATCGGGAATGCGGTCGGGAGGAAGGAGAAACAGGGAGAAGGGAGAAGGGGCGACAGGGATATCGCCGCTCCTCACTCCAATCTCTGGCCGTCCTTGAGCAGGCGCGTGCGCAGGATCTGATAGGGGACTTCCTGCACGGTGGTGTTGGCATCGATAGCGAGGCAGGCGGCGGTGGCGGCGCTCTGGCCGAGCACCATGAAGACCGGCTCCATGCGGATTGATCCGAAGGCGATGTGGGTGGATGAGAGCGACCATGGCACAAGAAGGTTCCCGCACTCGGCGGCGCGTGGCATGATCGAGCGGAAGGATATGCCGTAGGGTTTTCCACCGAGGTGGGTCTCTTTGTTGCCTTCGTTTTTCACCATGCCATTGGAAACGAAGCGCTGCACGTTATGAGAATCCAGAGTGTAGGCTCCCATGCCCACCGGATCATCGACGGGCAGTTTCCGTTTGCAGTGGTTTTCCGTCATCACGAAATCCGAAACCATGCGGCGGGCTTCGCGCACGTAGAGCTGATAGGGCCAGTGCCCGTTATCGGGGAACTCATCCTTCGCAAGCCCCCATGAGGCCAAGCTGCTGCGGATGGCTTCCGGCACACGCGGGTGGTTCTGGAGCGTCCAGACTAGGCCGAGCTGCCAATCGCGGTGACGTGCGGCGAGCGCCTCGCGCTGCTTGTGGCCGAGGGTGGCCCAGTTCCAATCCTTACCGTAGTTGCCGCCGATCCAGTCGCATGAGATACCGCCGGTGTTGTTAGAATCGGTCTTGCGGTTGGGGATCATGGAGAGTTTGAAGAAATTCTTCTTCTGACCGGCCTCGATGGTGCGGAAGAGAATTTCGTAGGTGGCGGCATCATAGTCAGCGGGTTTTAAAACCGGAACCCGGTTGGCTGGCACATCCGTTAGAACCATCCGGTAACAATATGCCTGTAGCCGAGCATCGCCATCGCCCACCGCGCCGCCCATGTCCGGATTCACTCCGGGCAGCAGTCCGCTAGTCGCATCTCCTTTCACCACATGAGGGTCGATGCCGTCAGGAAGCTGGTTCTTCCTGTCCGGGTTGGTGATGCCGTTGCCCGCCTCTGTGTATTTCGAGTTTGCCTCGCGTCCGATCACGAAGGAAACACCCGCAGCGGCCATCAGGTCGCCTTCATAGGAGGCATCGATGAACATCTTTGCTCTAACAGTCATGCCGCCTTCGAGGCGAATGGACGTGATGCGCGTGTCCGTCTTCTCCACTCTGTTGGCGAGATCCAGCCTGCCTTTGACCACCCGCACGCCTGCCTCTGATGCGATGGCATCGAACACGCTTTCCGCCAACTTCGGCTCGAAGGTGGAAGCAAGTTCAGTCTTCGGGTCCAGCGCTGCCATCCCCTGCCCCGAGTTTCCATACGCGGAGCGCGGCTCGTGTTTCCACGCCGAGTCCTTGAGGTAGTGCTGATAGATCCGGTGATGAAACTCGCGGGCGATGCCGCCGAGGATAGCCGGATTTCCGATGTCGGTGAAACTTAGGCCGCTGGATGACATTCCGCCGAGGTGGCCGTATGGGGAGATCAGGATGGTTTTCTTTCCCATGCGGGCCGCCTGCGCGGCGGCGCTCACTCCGCCTGCGGCATCACCATAGACGACGACATCGGCTTCCAGTGCAGTGTCCGCCGCCAATGCGAACGGGCAGATGCTGAAGGCGATGGATAAGGCGGCACCACATCTTAGAAGTTTCATGGCAGTCATTTGGAGACAGAAGACGACCCTTCTCCTGCGGATGTTACAAGCCAGTGGCGGAAAAAAGACGAACTCAAGGACGCACGGCCAAGTTGAGGCGAACGAAGGCCATGCCCCTCAGTCATCGAAGGTGGTCACGACGCCGCGGACAGCAGAAATGATTTTTCCATTTCGATAGATAGCGTAGCAGCCGATTTGGAGCTTGTCCGTGGAAGCGGTCCAGTTGAGCGTGTGATGGGTGATGCCTTCGAGATTAACAGTGCTCTTGATGAGCTGCATGTATTGCATGCCGTTGACCATGGATTCTTCGCAGTTGTCGTCGTTAGTCGAGAGCTTGGGAAAACCGCCGACGAAAGGAGCAGCGATGCGACTAAGCATCTCAGGTTCACGACGGGCATATCAGGTGACGGCTCGCCATGGCGGGGAGGGCATTGAAGCCGCTGGTGTTGTTCGTTCCGCCGAGGAAGAACTCCACGCCGTAGGAAACGCCGTCGTTGTCGTGGTCTTGGTCGATGGTTTGGGCGGTGCTGTTAGCGGTTTACCAAGCGGTGTATGTGCTGCCGGATATGCGGATGGCTCCGTCCACGTTGTTCTGACTGTCGCCGCCTTAGGGGTAGCCGTTGGTGCTGATGTTGAATGGATTGCAGAACGTCACACCAGCGTTGACAAAAAGCTGGCCGGTGCCGGATTGCACGATGCTGGTGGCTCCGCTGGATATTTGGTTGGCTGCGGTGACTTGAGTCCGACCTGCGCTAATGGTGGTGGTTCCGGCGCGTGACAAGTCGCCCGTGCCGACCTTGGTGAGGGCGACTGTACCTGCGCCGTCGAGAATCACGCCCAAGAAGTTGCCCGAGTTCACCGTCAGAACGCTGGTGGTAGCGGCGGCGGAGAGTATCCAGGCGTCGCTTTCGGCGATGCCGGGCAAGCCGCAGAGAATGTGCGCGCGGAGCTGGCACGCACACTGGGATTTACGGAGCGATCCTTCGAGCGGTTGGTGAAGGATGAGGTCGGGCCATCGGTGGGAGCCTGGCTGCGCTCGCTGTGTGCGGCGGAGTTTCACCTACGCGCCAGGACCGGCGAGCCGCTTCGCAAGATTGCCGAGGACTACGGCTTCCGCCACCAAACGGACTTCAGAGCGGAATACAAGCGCTGGTACAAGGTCAGCCCGCGTGACTACTTGAAAGAATTCCGGAAAGCCAATCCCGGAGTGAAGAAGATTTACCACAATGAACGCAAGGCGCGTAAAGAGGGGGATTTTTTTCACCGCGAATGAACACGAAGAAAGAGGCTGCATGCAGCCCAAGTTTCCCCAAACCTCATCGTTCTGATCGCAGACATGCGCCTTGGCTGGCCGTGGATTTCAAAACGAGGACGTTCAACTAAAAAGCTTCCGGTCAAGCGAGCGGTATTGGATGGCTTCTAAAATGTCGTTTGGCCGGATGTCGGGTGCTCCTGCTAGATCGGCAAGGGTGCGTGCGACCTTGAGGATACGGTCATGGGCGCGGGCGGAGAAATTCATTTCCTCCATCGCATGTTCGAGGTAGCCGGTGCTTTCCGCATCAAGCTTGCAGTGGGCCTTCACCTGGCGCGGACCCATCGCGGAATTCGTGCGATTCGCGGTCTTGTGGAAGCGCTCTAACTGGATGGTGCGGGCCCGGATGACGCGGGTGCGGATGGCTGCGGATTTTTCGCCGGGAGCGCCAGATGAAAGCTCGCGGAAGTCCACCAGCGGCACTTCCACATGAAGGTCGATGCGATCTAACAATGGCCCGCTGATGCGCTGGCGGTAGTTCTCGATCTGTCGCGGCGAGCAGCGGCACTCGCGTTTTACATCGCCATAGAATCCGCACGGGCAGGGATTCATCGCGGCCACCAGCATGAAGCGGGCGGGGAAGGTGAGTGATCCGGCGGCGCGGGAAATCGTCACGTCGCCGTCTTCTAGTGGCTGGCGCATGACTTCGAGCGTTTGGCGACGGAACTCGGGAAGCTCGTCGAGGAAAAGCACGCCGTGATGCGCCATCGAGACCTCGCCGGGGCCGGGATTGCTGCCACCGCCTAACAGCCCGGCATCCGAGATGGTGTGGTGCGGCGCGCGAAACGGCCGGGTGGTGAGGAAGGCGCGCTTTGTATCCAGCATGCCAGCGATGGAGTGGATCTTGGTGGTTTCGATCGCCTCGTCCTCGGTCATGTCCGGCATGATGGTGGGGATGCGTTTGGCGAGCATGGATTTGCCAGTGCCGGGCGGCCCGACCATCAGCATGTTGTGTCCTCCTGCGGCAGCGACTTCGAGGGCGCGTTTCACGATATGTTGGCCGCGCACCTCGTCGAAATCGACCTCGTAGCTGCGGTGGGATTCGAAGAAGGCGCGGCGGTCGAGATGGAAGGGCGGGATGACGAGATCGCCCTCCAGCAGATCCCACGCATCGCGCAGGCAGCGGATGGGAAAGACCTGGATGCCCTCAATGACGGCGGCTTCAGGCGCGTTGGCTTCCGGCACGAGCACGCGCAAGCGACCGCGGCGTTTGGCTTCCAGCGCGATGGACAGCACGCCCTTCACCGGTCTAACTGCGCCATCGAGTCCGAGTTCACCGACTACGCAGCAATCGTCACAGTTGAAAGGTTTCGTACGGCTGGCGGCGACCATGGCAAGGGCGATGGGCAGATCGAAGGACGGGCCTTCCTTTTTCAAATCTGCAGGCGCGAGGTTCACGGTCTTCACACCGTCATCGAGAAACAAAGCGGACGCACCGATGGCGGAAATGACGCGTTGCGAGGATTCTCTAACAGCCGCATCAGGCAGGCCAACGATGATGACCATCGGCTTGTCCGCGCCACGGGCGTTGACCTCGACTTCGACTTCCTGCGCCTCAACTCCGCGAAGCGCCGCTGAAAACAGGCGGGTAATCATGTGAACAGCAAAACACTGAGAACTTGAATCCCTGCTGGCAAGGGGAAAGACGCGTCACGCGAGGCTGTCACCGTCCATTTCAGTGGCGGCGGTTTCATCGAAGTCCATTTCGCGGACGCGTTTCTTGTCGCGCTGGGCTTCGACTTGTTTGCGGAGCAACTCGCGCATTTCAGAGCCACCTCGGATGGCGGGGATGATGAGCTGTGGCATAGAGCGGTCCGAGGTTTCGAGCTGGACGGTGGCTAGGCCGGTGAGGCGCATCCACCAAGTGCGGACCATGAGGGTGTCCTTCACGCGATAGAGTTCGATTTCATCGACGTGCTGGTTGATGACGCCGCTAGTGATGCGCAGGCGCTCGCTAGTCAGTTCGAAGACCTGGGTTCTAACAACGAGGTATTTCCAAATCATGTAGGCGAGCGGCAGCAGCAGTGCGGGTAAAGCGATTAAAGCAGGAGGGAAAATCATTCCGCCTATGCCGATGCCGGCGGCTAGCAGCAATGCGGCGGTGAAGGGGCCGATATTCAGCCACTGCGACGGGCTGCCTTTCCATAACGTAGTTTCCTCGCTCATCACTGGGAGCATGTCGTGAGCGGTGGGCGTTCCGCAAGCGGAGAATCCTCGCAGAATTCCAGAAGGTCAGGAACCTTTCGGTGTGCTCGTTTTAAGAGGCAACAGGCTTGCCAAACGGGCTGCTCCGCGATTGTCATGGCGCATGGATTTTCTAGAAAAGGCACGGCTAGTCATTGATACGGAAATCGAAGGCCTGCACCGCATGTCCGGCCTGCTGGGGGACGGTTTCATCGAGGCCGTGCGCATCCTCCATCACACACTGGACCATCGCGGCAAGATCGTCGTCGTAGGCGTCGGGAAATCTGGAAACATCGGCCACAAGATCGCCGCCACGCTCAACTCCACCGGCGGCACCGCCGTGGTGCTGGATTCCCAGAATGCCCTGCACGGCGATCTCGGCCTGCTCTCGGATGGCGATGCCGTGCTCGCCCTTTCCTACTCCGGCGAAACCCGCGAGCTGCTCGATCTGATGCCCTTCATCAAGCGCTTCGAGGTCAAAGTCATCTCCATCACTGGCAATCCGCTCTCCACACTCGCGCGCCTCAGTGAAGTGACGCTCGATAGCTCCGTCGAGCGCGAAGCCTGCCCGCTCAATCTCGCGCCCACCTCGTCCTCCACCGCCATGCTCGTCATGGGCGATGCGCTGGCCATGGTGCTGCTCGAGTCCCGCGGCTTCACCGAAGAGGACTTCGCACGCTACCACCCCGGCGGCGCACTGGGCCGCGCCTTGCTCACCCGCGTTTCCGACATCATGCGCACAGACCGCGACCTGCCGACAGTGCAAGAAGACGCCGATGTTTTCGCCGCGCTGGATGCGATGAACCGCACACGTGCCGGTGCCTGCCTCATCCTCAACGAAAGCGGCGGACTCGCCGGCATCTTCACCCACGGCGACTTCGCACGCGGCTTCCGCATCGATCCACTGTTAGGCGGAAAACCTGTGGCCTCCCTCATGACTCGCCACCCCATCACCGTGCGCGCGGACGCCCTCGCCGTCGAAGTGCTCCGCACCCTCGGCCAGAACCGCATCGACGACATCGTCGTCCTCGATGACGAGGAGAAACCCGTGGGTCTGATCGACACCCAGGACCTCGCCCGGCTCAAGATCGTGTGATGAGATATGGAGGATGGACGTCTCTTCCAACTGCCGCTGCAAGCTGGAAGAAAAAGCCCGCAAGGATAGGAAATGGCGTGCTCAATGTGAATCCATCCCAGTGACATCATTCGTCACAAGGGGCTTACCATCTGTTCATACAAACCCGCTTTCCCAACCGTCAATGCTTGTTAGCCGGGCTCTTATCGAAGCCCGTTTTTCCAGAGTCGCCCGTTCCGCGCTGCTCGCATTGCGGCGCGGAAATGAAACTGTGCGCCGTGATGGACTGGCACTCGCGCAAAGTGTTAGGCTGGGCCGGTTCCAACACCATGGGCACCGACCTCTGCTTGGAAGCCCTCGAAAAGGCACTGAACTCCACCCGCAAAGTTCCCGAGTTCTTCAACACCGATCAAGGTTGTCAGTTCACCTCCGATAAATGGGCCGGACGGCTGACCGAACTCGGAGTGTAGATCATCATGGACGGCCGCGGGCGCTGAATGGACAACGTCTTCATCGAGCGGATGTGGAGGAGCGTCCAATACGAGGAAATAACCCACGCAGAAAATCGTGGAAGGACTCCACCTAATAGACACCGACCTGCAGCATACTGCATTCCGAACAGTTCTGGGCACTTGCCGCGCTCTGGTGCGCTTCCCATTTTCCTTTGTAGGTGTAAAGAACCCTCATGGACGCCCTATGCTAAATAAGTGCGGGGCCGCTGACCTCCGATCAGAGACCCCGCTTTCCTAGAGAAAAACCCATTAACTCCAGAAAATGATTTACGCCCGGCGGCGGCGGAGGAGTGCGAGCAGCCCCAGCCCACCGACCAGCATTGCCACATCAGGCTCAGGGACAACGGTGAGGGTGACGAAGGAAGAGCCGGTCGCTTCGCTGTTGTAATTGGCTCCCGCAGTTGAATCGTTGTAGTTGAACAACCATTGGTTCGTTCCGAAAATGCCACCTGTGTAGGTTGTGTCGTCGTTGTAGCCGGTGAAGCCGCTGGTGATGGCCGTGCCGGTGTAACTGATGAGTGTGAGTTTATCCCCCGCAATCCATGTATTGAGTCCGAGATTGGCCGCACTGAGGTCAAGCGAGGCGCTGGTGAGCGAAAGCGCGCCGTTCACCACCATCAGATCCGCGCCGGTGGCCGTGGCATTAGTCGCCTCATAGACGAACGACGAACCGGCGCTCATGGTGAGTGCTCCGGATGCGAAGCTTTGAATCGATGCACCCGGCGAGAGCACGCCGGAGACGTTGATCGCTGCGGTAGTAGAACCGGTGCCACCCAAGGTCGCGGCCGCAGCGACGCTGACCAAGCCGCCACCGGTGTCGGCACCGTTGATTTGCAGGGTGCCCTCGCTGACGGTGGTGGTGCCGGTGTAGCTATTGCTAGCGGAGAGAACGGTGGTTCCCGCTCCTTGCTTGACCACACTGTTCGTGACGCCGCCAGTATTGCCGAGGCTGTTGGTGATCTGGGTGCCAAGTGTGAATGAGCCGCTGGCAGAAGTGAGCGTGACGGTCTGCGCATTACCGGAGACGGCGCTTTGGAGGACGTTGCCAGTGACAAGGGCCGCACCACTGTTGTCGTATGCCCAGTCCTTGACCAAGGCACCGCCGGTGTTGTTAGTGAAGACCACACGCATCCAACCGTAGTTGGCACCATCGAGCTTGAAACCGATGTATCCTTCCGAGCCGGGAACGAATTGCGAGGCTCCATTTCCGACATGAGTCGAGGAACCGCCATAGCCTAGAGCGGCATCAAGGGTCATGCCGCTATTGATGGTGGCACCCGCTCCGAAGTTCACGATGGCATCGAGATTTCCCGTGCCGACGCGGCCGGGCTGCAAGAAGTTGTTATTGGCCACGCCCACGCCGCCGAAGAACGGGTTGAGAGTTCCATCCCCCACCGTCACCGTGATCCCGGTGAAGTTGGTGGGAATGGCGGAAGTGGCTGGATTGAGCAGACCGCTATAGATGATGTCAGCCCCGGCGGACACGATCAGCGATAGCATCACGATGCCGACGGAATAATGAAATTTGGCTTTCATGGTTATTTATTGTGAAGATTGGCTGTGGAAGAGGACTGCATGTTAGTTGCTTTCGATTTTCACACGGGAGAACGTCGGTTTCTCGACCCCTCGCACCGTGACGATGAAAAACGGATATGGCACACTAACCACTTCCATGATGCCAGCCGCATCCGTGCCTAGCAGAGTGGGGGTGACCGCATTGGGTGACCAAGTCGTGAAATCTACACTGAACTCCGCAGTGTACGTCAGGCCCACGGAGGCCGGATTTTTACGGCGGCAGAACACCATGCGGTAGTCCACTCCGTTAGGACCACCCGCGAAGTTGCTGACTTCGGGAGGGCCGTAGCCGGTGAGGACATTGTCTGCATAGGTGATCGGGCCGGCCGATGAAACCGTCGGGTCGGTTCCGAAGGCGTATTCTTGGTGGTTATTCAAGGTATCGCCGTCCGGGTTGCTGGTTGGAGCCTTGTCGGTGAAGGCATTGGTGAAGGAGCCATTGGCCCATGCGTCATACGGGGTGAGGACGACGGTCAAGATCACCGCACCACTTGCGGTGGATACTGTGGCAGATCCTCCGGCCGTGATCGAGCCGCTAGCAATGACCGGAGTGCTGGCAAAGGCTCCGGTGCTGCCGGTGGGATTGTAGGTGGCCAAGGTATAGGTTCCCGCCGCCAGACCTGTCGGCAAGGCCAAGCGGACGACGTTGCTGTTCAGGGTCAGCGTGCCGGCAATGGCCAGCGTGCCGCTACTGGTAAAGCTGGCGAAGGCACCGCTGGAATAGGTGACATTGCCGCCAATCGAACCGGTGCCGCCGAGCGTTGCGGCGGAGGAAACGGACACCGCACCGGTGCCGCTATTGGCTCCATTGACCAGCAGCGTGCCTGCCGTCACAGCGGTGGTGCCGGTGTAGCTATTGCTGCCGGATAAAGTCAGGATGGCCGATCCGGTCTTATAGAGGCTACCAGTGCCCACCGCGCTGGTGATCGCACCGGAGAGCTTCAGATCGTTGGAGCCGTTGGCATCTACATTGAGAAAGGCACCCGAGGCAATATCGACTGCGTTGGCCACGCCGGCTCCGGCAGATAGATTGGCTGCGGTTTCAAGGTTACCTGATCCAGTTGAGGTGCGTTCGGTGCGGAATGTTCCCGTTCCCAGCGAGGTGAGATTCCAGATCACGATCCTGTTGTCAGCATTGGTGAGGGTGAGGCCGCCGCTGAAGGTGTTGGCGGCGGTCAGGTTGAGTTGGCGAGAGCCACCTTGCACCGTAAAGCCACCGGTGCCCGACACCACTTGGCTCAACCACACGTCTTTGAAGCCGAACGGCATATTCATGGTCACGTTGCCAGAGCCGCTCAACACGTACGCGTTGGGCAGGGCGCCGGCAGCGCTGTTGCCTTCGAAATTACTTTGCTG
>JANMLQ010000307.1:0-6047 GCA_031372635.1 Akkermansiaceae bacterium
TCCAACGGCATCGTTTGGACACAGGATGGAAAAACCGTCTATTACATCGACACCCCGCGCAGGGAAGTGCTCGCCTTCGATTACGAAGACGGCCACCTGCGCAATCTCCGCAGCGCGTTTTCCACCGGCCACATCGACGCCTCGCCGGACGGCATGACCCTCGACACCGCAGGCCGCCTTTGGATCGCCTTCTGCCATGGCGGCTGCGTCTCCTGCTTCGATCCCGCCACCGGCAACGAAGTCCACCGCATCGCCCTGCCTTGTCTCGAAACCACCGCCTGCGCCTTCGGCGGCCCCGATCTCACGGACCTCTACGTCACCACCGGCGTCCACAAGACCGCCAAAGAAGAACACGCTGGCCGCCTCTTCGTCATCAGCGATCTGAAAGCCAAAGGCATCCCCGCAAACGCCTTCGCAGGGTGAGGGGAAGTTCCCAAGCGCTGGGTTCCGGACAGAATGCCCGTGCCACAGTGGCGCGGGCGTCTCGCCAGCCGCTGGGATTTCCCGGAATCCCGCCTTGCCACCCGGGGAAAAACCGTGCATAGCCCCGCCCCCCGTTGCCACGGGGGTCCATCCCATCCCGTTTCCCCATGTCACTGAAAATCAGAAATCTCGCCATCATCGCCCACGTTGACCACGGCAAAACCACGCTCGTTGACCAACTGCTGCAGGCTGGCGGCACCTATCGTGAAAACCAGGCCACCCAGGAGCGCGCGATGGACTCCATGGACCTCGAACGCGAGAAGGGCATCACCATCAAGGCCAAGAACACCTCCATCCATTGGGAAGGCTACACCATCAACATCGTGGACACCCCAGGCCACGCCGACTTCGGTGCCGAGGTCGAGCGCGTCATGAAAATGGTCGATGGCGTGCTACTCGTAGTGGACGCATCCGGCGGCCCGCAGGCGCAGACCCGCTTCGTGCTCCGCAAGGCGATGCAGGAAGGACTCAAGCCCATCGTCGTCATCAACAAGATCGACCGCCCGCTCGCCACTCCGCTCAAGGTCCATGACCAAGTGCTCGAACTCTTCCTCGATCTCGATGCCGATGAAGAACAATTCAACGCCCCGTTCTGCTACGGCTCCGCGCGCGACGGCTACTTCATGGATCACCCGGATGACGAGCGGAAAGACTGCATCCCGCTGCTGAAAAAAATCGTAGAATTCATCCCCGAGCCGAAGGCCGATCCAGAAGCGCCTTTCCTCTTGCTCGTTTCTCACATCGAGAGGGATGACTAAGTCGGCCGCGTGGCAATCGGCAAAGTGCTCGGCGGTAACGTCAAGAAGGGCGACACCATCTACCTGATGCGCGCGGACGGCACCAAGGTGCAGTCCAAGGTGATGAAAACCTTCACCTACTCCGGTCTCGCCACTGCCGACTCCGAAGGTTGCGGCGCAGGCGGCATCGTCGGCATCGCCGCCGGCATTGAAAACATTTCCATCGGTGAAACGATCGCCGCGAATCCCGATCAAGAGCCGCTTCCCTTCGTCGCCATCGACCCGCCTACCGTCTCGATGCAATTCTCCATCAACGACGGCCCGCTCGCCGGCAAAGAAGGCAAACACGTCACCTCACGCGCCATCCGTGACCGCTTGATGCGAGAGTTGAAGACCAACATCTCCATCACCGTGGAGGACACCGAGCTCTCTGGCGTCTTCAACGTCTCCGCGCGCGGCGCGATGCAGATCGCCGTGCTCGTCGAGCAAATGCGCCGCGAAGGCTTCGAAGTCTGCGTTTCCCGCCCGGTCGTGATTTTCCGCCGGGATGATGCTGGCAAACTGCTAGAACCCTTCGAGACACTCTACGTCGAAGCTCCCGGCGACTACACCCAGGGCATTCTCAAGATCCTCATGAACCGCAAGGGCATGATGGAGCACATGGACACCGAGCCATCCGGCCGCACCTTCATCCAAGCCGTCATCCCCACGCGCGGCCTGATCGGATTTGAAACCGAGCTGGTGAATCTCACATCCGGCCATGGCATCATGAGCCACCTCTTCAAGGAATACGGCCCGCACGCTGGAGAAATCCAGAACCGCACCACTGGCACACTCGTTTCCATGGACTCCGGCGTGGCCACTCCCTACTCGCTTCAAATGTTAGAAGATCGCGGCGTGCTCTTCGTCGCTCCCGGCGATGCGGTGTATGGCGGCATGCTCGTGGGCGAGAACCCACGCGTTGGTGACCTACCCGTGAACCCGGTGAAGGAGAAACACCTCGATAACATGCGCTCCTCCGGTAAGGACAAGACTTCCAAACTCACGCCGCCCGTTCGATTCTCACTGGAACGCGCCATCGAATACATCGATGCCGACGAACTCGTGGAAGCCACGCCGCAGAACATCCGTCTCCGCAAGCGCATCCTCGACGCCAACGCCCGCAAGCGCGCCTCCAAAGGCCCAAGCGTAGAAGACCGCAGCAACCGCGGCTAAAAAACGTAGTCCAGGACTTCAGTCCGTTCTTAAAGCCTCTCGTGTAAACGAGGGGCTTTTTTGCGTCATCACCGTCAACTTACCGAGAGAGTCCTTGATGCCGATTTCCCACAGAGTTGCCGGACTCACAAAGATCGTGTTGCGCGTATCCTGAATACACGCGAGCGCCTTTGCGCTGAGCTGGCTGCTGCCGGCAAGAAACCAGAGCAGGGTATGGGCATCCAGAAGCACGTTCATGGACGGTAATCGGCAAAGGCTTCCACTGGCGCTTCAAAGTCGTCCGCCAGCTTGATGCCCGGCAGCGAGCCAAAACCGGGGCGCACCGCAGCACTTGGAGCCGCCTCTTCCTGAGCTTTTGCTTTCAGAAAATTCAGGTAATGCCACACCTCGCGCAGTATGGGTTCTGGCTGTCGGGATACTTCGGTAATGAGGAGCTGCTGTATCGACATGGCATAGGATTAGCTCATTCCGTCCTGCTTGCCAAGCTTGCGTTGGCACGTCTGGTCCGCCGCTAAAAAACGTAGTCCAGGACTTCAGTCCGTTCTTCTCTCTTCAAAAAAGCCCGCTCCCAGAATGGCCTCGGTCATGCGTAGTCCATGCACGTTTGGCAGCACTTCATGCACGCGGTGCAGCATGACGCCTTGTTCACGAGCGCGTGCGGTGAGGGCGACGGTCGGCCAGTCGCGCAGTTCCATCGCGTCCGTTGCGAGCAGCTTGCCGATGAAGGATTTCCGCGAGATGCCGAGCAGTAGCGGCCTGCCTTGTGGAGCGATGCGGTCCAGCGCGTTGAGCAACGTGAGGTTGTGTTCGAGATTCTTGCCGAAACCGATGCCCGGATCGAAACACATCGCTTCGGGATCAATGCCAGCGTTTTCCAGCGTGTCCTGCCTTTCCTGAAAGAAAGCCATAAGCTCAGCCACCACGTCGCCATAACTCGGCGCACTCTGCATCGTGCGTGGCTCGCCCTGCATATGCATGATGACCACGCCGCAGCCGCTCTCCGCGCAGACTCCGGCCATCGCGGGGTCCGCACGCAGACCGCTCACGTCGTTGACAATGTCCGCCCCGGCGGCGAGTGCCTCGGCGGCGACAACTGCCTTCGAGGTATCGATAGAAATCAAACCATCCCACTCCGCCCGCAACGCGGCGATGGCGGGGATGGTGCGCGCAGTTTCCTCGTCTGCGGAAACCGCCAACGATCCCGGGCGGGTGGATTCGCCGCCGATGTCGATGATTTCCGCGCCCTGCGCGATCATGCCGCGGGCGTGTGCGAGCGCGTCCGCAAGGCCACTGTGGCATCCACCGTCCGAGAATGAATCCGGGGTGACGTTGAGAATCCCCATGATCCGGCCGTGGCGGGTGAGGTCGAGAAGGCCACGTCTGGTTTTCCAAATCATCGCGAAACTGGCGGCTTGCAGCGTCCGCCGGGCGGACCTACTTTGCGCGTCATGAAACTGCTGGCAACATGGAAACACTTGGCGTTCGCCATCGCGATGGCGGCGACTTGCTCATGCAACGCTAAGGAGGCCACCAAGCCGGTGGATGATGTGGACGGACCGAACGTGCGAGTGATGCGCCATGAAGACGGCTCGACTACGCAGTTCACACGCTCGCCGGACAACCGCACGCTCACCAAGCGGAAGAAGTCATCCAACGGCGTGCTGACCATGTTGACGGTCTATCGCATGGACGCCAACGGCAACCCGCTCAACTGCAAGATCTCGACCGGCATGAATCAACTGATGTTCAAGGTCAGTTATGGCTACCGCAAGTCCGACGGCCAGCTCGTGGAGGAGCGCATGTTCGACGCCCGCACCGTTCGCAAGGATCCAAATTCCGGCAAGGAGATGCCCGTGCAGCGCATCATCTACGTTTATGACGCACAGGGAAACCGCAGCGCACCGATCATCATCAACCTACTGCCCGGCAAGACCTACGAGGAGGTATTCGGTGAAAAGTCATCTGCGCTTGAAGCCAATCCGTTCTTGGACAGCAAGCCCACCACCCCGGCGAATCCGAACGCTCGCCCGGTGAAGCCCACGCCACGCCGCTGATCCTCCAGCCGTGCCTGCTCCGAAAACACTGCTGCCTCTGCTGCTGGGCGGAGCCGTCGGACTCGGCGGCATCCTCCAAGGACTCCACTGGCGTTCTGAAACGCGTACGCTTTCTCTAACGGACAGCTCGGAAAAACTACGCGCCGCCGAGGAGGAGATCGCGATGCTGAAGCGCGAGAACGAATCGCTGCGCTCACTCGCACAAGGCGGCGGCGAGCTGGCTGTGCCGCGCGAGTTGATCGTGCGCACGGAGAAAGAATTCGGGCTGCGGTTTCTATCCAATCCAGTGGTCCACCGCATCGCCAGTGAGGAACTGCGCGACCGCGTAGCCGCTGCGATCGAGAGCCGCCTCGGCCCGTCCGGCATCGACGATCGCCGCGATGCATGGCGGCTGATGGGCCTCATCGGCCCGGAGGATGATCTGCTCGCACAACTTTCTTCTGTTAGATCGCTGGGGGCGAGAGGCTGGTTCGATGAAGTGACCGGCGAAGCGTGGGTGACGGATCGTTTCCAAGAAAACAACATCCCGGATCAAGCCGCGCTCGTCCGACTGCTCGCACGCGTGCTGCTGCATCAGAATTTCCCGCCGCCACCCGCCTATCCGGGGGACGACTCCGCTCGCACACGCGAGGCGCTGCATCAAGGAGCTGCCGCAGGATCGGAAGCCCGCTTCTTCGCCGCGAACGCTCGCTCCATCGGCTTCATGCCGATGAACGAGAACCCGGAAGTCGCGCGACTGATGGCAGGGCTGCCGGATTTCATCCGTGGCCTCACCACCTTTCCAGTCACCGAGGGCAAGGGTCTTGCGGACACGCTGCATGTGCAGGGAAACGAAAAGTTTCATGCGGCTTTCCGCAATCCACCGCAGACCACGCGTGCGATCCTCGTGCCCGGCGAGTCAGCCCCTGCCGCATTGGAGTCACCCGTGCTACCGGAGGAGCCATATCTAACCGAATCCGCCGGACAACTCGGCTTGCGCCTGTGGCTCGGCGCATCATCCACGGACATCGCCGCATCGTGGAGAAACGACCGCTACGTTTTTTTTCCGGATGGTGAAGCATCGTCCGCGCTGTTGTGGGACATCGAGTTCGCGGACAAGGATGCGGCGGACAAGTTTCATGCAGTGTTGAGCGAACGCATCAGCGCCATGTCTGCGACTCAGGAAAAACGCCACCTCCGCGCAGCCCGCATCTCGCCCACGCGCATCCGTTTCCTCAACACCGCCGTAGCCGCCACTGCCGACAAGCTGGGCAGTCCGTGATTTCCATAACTCATCCACCATGCCCGCCAAACGAATCGTTTTTGAAGGCCGCGTCCAAGGCGTCGGCTTCCGCTACACCGTCAAGGATCTCGCGCGCGGCTTCGATGTCTGCGGCTGGGTGAAAAACCTACCGGATGGCAGCGTGGAAATGCAGGCGATGGGCGAGGCGGACGAGTTGGCGGCCTTCATCCGCGAGATCATCGAGGAGTCACCCGTCGCCGGAAACATCCGCGCCCACCATTCGGAAACGATCGCGCCGCTGGTAGGTGTCACGGGTTTCCGCATTGAGAGATGAGG
>JANMLQ010000042.1:0-5919 GCA_031372635.1 Akkermansiaceae bacterium
CTACTAGCCGAGGCGAGCGGCCTATCTGGCTCTTTGAATGATTAGATAGAGGTGAAGCTCGGGATACTGGTCATATTCGAGGTGCCGACAAATGCAGCCGCACTCAGAGACAATCTCCAAAAGCCGGGGAATCCCCAAGGCCGCGTGATACAATGGCTGCCCCATGAATGGATTGGTGACTTCCCCTGGCTGATCAACGCCGCCGCTCGTAAAAATCAGAAGCGCACGGCAATTGCCTTGGATACACCGTGCGCGGAATTTTGTTTATCCCGGAGGTTTCATTCACGCCACGGGTGACTAGACCGCCATGGAAGAAGTGCCAAGCTGGAAACTCCTGAGCAAGTGTTCGGGGAGCGCGCGTGACGCCACGGATGCGGCTGATGAAAAAGCCGCTGTGCTGGCGACAATCAAGAAAGCCCATGGTCCCAAACCCTAGGAATCCGAGGCAGCCGCGTTTTACCCGCACGCTAGCCGCAAGCAGATACGAAACTCAACGAGCTGACTGCCCGCTCTTTGCTCGCCGGACTGCTCTGCGCCTTGCTGCTTCCCTACCTCATGAAACTCGCGTTTCCACCCTGCCGGGCGTGCGTTTCAAAAACCAATCCCGTTGAATTTCTGTGACCTCTGACAAAATCAAAGAAATCCTAAGTTGGGGGTTTGACACGGCCCCAGCAACCCGTCTTACTTTCCCGCGTTAGGCATTAAAACCCCCGCCCGCTCATGAGCGAAAACGAAAACCAACCACAATTACCGTCCAAGCAAACCTCGAGCGTGCCCCTCAAAAAGGAAACCGTTCGGGTCACCTTGAAGGCCGCCGACGCACCGCCCGCAGTCCCATCCGCCACCGTGCCGATGGCTCCGCCCACCCGCCCGCCAGTGCCAGGTGCGCCGCCCACGCCGACGGCCATGGGGGGAGCTCCCCGCCCCTCCGCTCCCGCGCCGACCATTCCTCTGCGCACCGCCGGAGCACCCACTTCTTCTCCCGCGCCGACAATTCGTCTCGCCACTTCCGCGCCGCCTACACGCCCTGTTGGAACGGCCCCGCTCACGTCCGGTGGCTCACCCACCCTGCCGAAAGCCACCGTCCAGCTTCAGGTTCCCACCCAACCGTTGGGAACCTCGTTCCCGTCATCTTCTTCCGCTTCTACGCTCAGTCTGGAAGATGACGAAGAAGAAGGCACCAACGAAGGCGTACTGAAAATCCTTTCCGGCGTCGGTTTCGCAGCAGCCATCGCGGTGCTCGCATTCCAACTGATGCTCGCCAACATCTGGATCAGCGCCGAGGATAGTCCCAAGCCCGGCGACTGGGCGCAGCTTCTCGAATAATTCAACCCCAACCTAACAACCCTCATGGCTTGGCCCATCATCAATATCCTGATCGCCGCTGGCGTGCTCTTTCTAGCATTCTCCGCTGGAGCACTTCCCATCGGCTGATCGCTGAAAACGAATCTTTCAAGAGCCGCCCCGCGTCATTCGCAGGGCGGCTCTTGACGTTTTAAAGCACACCCTCCATGGTCCGCGCATGGCTCTTCAACTCAACGATACGAATTTCCAATCCGAAGTAATCGACTCCACCGTGCCCGTCCTCGTGGACTTCTGGGCGGAATGGTGCGGCCCTTGCAAAATGATCGGTCCTGTCATCGACCAGGTTTCCTCCGAACTCGAAGGCCAGGCCAAAGTCGGCAAGGTCAACGTCGATGAAGCCCGCGATCTCGCCTTGAAATACAACGTGCGCTCGATCCCACTGCTGCTGTTCTTCAAGAACGGCGAGGTGAAGGACCAGATCGTCGGAGCCAGCGTCACCAAGGAGCAGCTCAAGGCAAAGCTCCAGGCCCTTGCCTGAACGCATGGCTTTGTCTCTCAAAACGCAACTATCCAGCTACTGCACCCAATCCCAAAGGGATTGCGCATACCAGCCTAGGGTTGTCCTGCACAGCGGGGATACCTTGGGATAGACGTCCCAAGGTATCCTCTACTCCAACGGAGTTGTGCAGGGTGGAGGACACTGTTTTTTGACAGAATCATTGAATGACAGAATCATTGTAGACTTGGCTTGCGTGCAGAAAAATCCTGAATTCTTCAAAAATGATTCTGTCGAAAAATGATTCTGTCATCCCTCTTCGGAGCTACGGTCGCTAGCTCGCGTGATCGGAATCCCGTTGGGATTCAAGACTCCACCTGAACAGTTACCTCAAAACGCCGTTCCGGTTTTTTTCGGGACGGCGTTTGTTTGTTCACGCCGCAGCTTATTAAAATCCACGCAACCGGCGATGGACCACAATATCATCCACCAGCCCACCGCGACTACGACTACAAAGCCCTCGGCATAAAACTCGCCGTCCGCGCCGCTGCCTAAGATCTGCAAAGTCCATAGCGGAGTCGCCGGCATCACCAGCAGCCATCCGGCCGTGCCTTTGATGCCCAGCCCGGTCCAGAACCATGGCGCGATCACACACATCGCCGCGATTGCCACACGCATCCGCTTGTTTGAAAACGTATGAACCAACAGCGCGGCCATAGCTCCCGAGAGGATCCAGCCGTGGTAGCTGAAATCCACCGCTCCCACTCCTGCGTCAAACACCCGCCCGCAGACCGAGCCGAACGATTCGTGTGAAACGAATTCTACCACCCGCATCGCAGCGACGCCAAATAGATAGATCAGCGTGATCGCAGCAAATGAAAGCCAGATGACAAAGGTCCGGATAAATGCAAGCGCGGTAGTTTTCATGTCGGGTTCGTATTTTTTGCGTTTGATCGAATCAATCGGGATAGTAGCCAAAGCCGCTCCCGGAATCATACCAATAGCTGGTTCCCGGATCGTGCATGAAGTAGGTGAAACGGTACTTCGTTCCTTCCATCCGATAATTGATGACTTGGTCTTTTACCCAAGCGCGTTTGAAGGCATATCCATTGATCGACTCCGGATAAGCTCCGTTCTTGGGCTTGGACTCATCCAAATGCCTGACCAGCCCGAATACCTCCTCGTGAAGCAACGCCCATTTGCGGATCTGCCAAGTCTGCCAAATCAGGAGAACCCCACAAACACCGGCCAACCATGACGCTGCCAGTTTGCGCCTGCAAAAACCGAGCAAAACCAGCAGTCCGGCCAGAAACGTCATCGCGCGGAACAATCCGTGCATAACCTCTCCCTCGGTATAAACCACACAGTAACCGACCAACCAAAGAGGCAGCAGCAGTGCCGCACTGATCGCCAGAAACAAGGGCCACGAAAGATCATTCCGCAGTTCAAGCGCAGGGTTGGATGGCTTTGCATTCATCGTGTTTCTTGGGCTTGGACAATCTCCCGCTTTCTCTTCAACAACGCGGAGGCGAAGGAGATGATCAGCAGCAGACTTGAAGAAGGCTCCGGCACGTTCGGGATCTTCGGCGTGGCATCACCATCCGCAGGAGTGAGGCCGTGTTCATCATACTGCGCCTGGGTTTCCAAAACCACAGCTCCAGAGAAGGGCGTCACCATCTGATAACGCGCCGCAAGCTCGGCACGCGCGGCGTCCTCCATCGGAACGATATGGTTCTCCACCGTGCTTGCGGCCCAGTGACGGGCGAGTTGATCCCACACCTTTCCGCCCGCCAGACCATCGGGGGAGGGCACACGTTTCCAATTCCAGGAAAGCCCGACACGCTCTTTATGCAGGTCCGCCAGATAGCGGGTGAAGTCGGCTTCTGGATTTTCAAGAGCCGGGCCACGGTGCAGGCAGCCGGTCCGATAGATTGCTTCCGCAAGACGGTTCGGTCCCGTGACGGCTTCCACTTCGAGGATGTCGGGCTTGGTGCTGCCACGCTCTAACAACTGCAGCAGCGCCTCGGTCTGCGACACGCCGACAGCCTGCGGACCGTGGACCCATATGACCGGGCAACTCGTTTCCCGCGAGATGCGGATGGCCTCGCGCAGCGCCGGTTCATTGTCCCGGCCTCCTGAGAAACGATGACGCGCCAGTTCATCCGCGCTCATCCGGCGCGCATCATCATCGGCTAACAGAAGTTCGACTCCATCCGGCGGCATGCTGCGGATCGCCTTCACCAGCCAATCCTTCACCGCCGCCATCGAGGCCGAGCCATCAATCACCAGCACCACTTTTTTCGCGGCAGCTTTCGTTTCACGGATCGGCTCGCGGATGAGAAATCGTTCCTCCGCTTTTGCGAAGCGGTCCTCGCACCACACCACCGCAGGCTCGACAGGCAGCCCATCCATGCACGCGGCAGTGGTTTCCTCCAATGCGGTCTCACCTTCCACTGCGGAGTTGAGCGAGTATCCACCGCCATCGCGCGCGGCAGTGAGCTTGCGGCTTTTTTCCGTTAGACCGAACCCGCGATCGCCCTGCAACCACACCGCATGTTCCAGCGAGCCAACGGTGCCGAAGTTCCGCTCCACGATGCGTGGCAGCTCCCAACGCCCATCTTCGAGCGGAGCCGTCACGCCCAAGCGGATCTTCATCTGCCCGTGCGCTGGCACCGGGAAACACTGCACCATCACCGTGTCCGGCCCCACCACGTTGACGAGCACCGGATCGCGTTGTTGCACGACCGCCACTGCCTTGTAAGCGGCCTTCACCTTGGACACGGTGCTAAACGCGGCTTCACGCGGCTCGCCGTTGACCCACAGCGTGAGTCTTGAAACACGGCCATCCCTCGGCAGCCTCACCTGGCAACGTGCTTCCTGCGGCCTAACCGAATCGTTTTTGAAAACCATTGTCCACTCGCCGTAGCCGAGGCGCGAAACCGAATCCAGATGCCCATCGAAGCGCGATTCCGCAAGATCCAGCCCACGCAGTCGGACTGCCACGGAATCACCGCCGAGGTGATCGTCGAAATCCACGTCCGCGGTCGTGTCCCAGCCGCCCATCATGCCGCCGCGATTTCCCTTCGGCGGTTTCAGAGAGTTGAATGGCTTGCCGGTGACGCGGAAGAACACATCGCGCGCTTTTTCCGAGTCATGTGTCATCGCCGCTGATTCACCGATCATCGCCGCAGGAATCATCCAGCCCTTGAAGATCCAGCCGGAAATGTCGGTAGCCATCGTAGTGCCGCGATTGCCTTCGTAACACGCCTTCAACAGAACCCGCTCCGAGTGGAACGCCCGCAGCCTTGTGACGGCGGCTGAGTTTCGCTCCTCCGCCATCGCGCTTGTTAGATTCGCACGTGTCCATAGCGGACCCGCCTCCAGCAAACAGAACGCCGCCACTCCTGCCGCCACGCCGACGCGCCAACCGGTTTTGTATTTCCGCGCATCCCCTGCCCCGCGCCTTGCTTCCCGGCCGATACGCCACGTCGCGATCACCGCAAGGATCGGCGAGAGTGAAAGCAACCCCATCCCCACGAAAATCAACGCAATGATCGAGAGATGGATGATCGGCAGAAACAGCAGCCCGTAGAACAATGCCGTCACCAGTGCCATGCCCGCCGCAACTCCGCGCAAGCCATCGGGTCCGCGTCTGCCATGCAGTTGCCAGGCGTTCACCGCGGGCACCATCGCGATCAGCAGCGCGTGCCAAAACGTCGGCACCGGATCGAAAAGCGCCGATCCGCAGAACGATGACAGCATTTCAAAAATCAAAACCCCTAACGGAAACACCACCCCGAAGGTCCACTTCAGGAAACGCCGGAAACCATTCGCACTCTTGACCGGAAGTCCCTGCGGCGCAGGACGATAACCCGCATCGAGCTTACCGAGGATTTGTTCCAGATGCATCAGGCCGATAGTCTCGTGCGCCGATTGCTCCGCCTCCTCATGGATGTGGCTGCGGAGATCCTCCTTCAATTCCGCCGCATCCTCGCCGATGAGTCCCTCCCGGGCCGTGCGTTCCCGCAGGTATTCCGCCAACCGTTGCTCCGCCTGTGTGGTCCAGTTTTTCATGGTGTGATCTGTGAGTTTTCCGAGGCTTGTTTTGAAATGCCGCT
>JANMLQ010000064.1:0-15670 GCA_031372635.1 Akkermansiaceae bacterium
CTTGGAGAAACCCGCGAGGTTGTCAGTCGTGGTGTCCGGGTTGATGAAGGTGCCGGTGGAATAGGTGCGGAGGTCGCTGCTGTCCTCATCATGCCAGCCGGCGAGGAAAGTGGAGGCGTGATAGGTAGCGCGGCCGATGCGACCCAGCGCATTGTCCGGCAGCGGGGCGACGGCGTTCCATGCATCCATGGCGATGCCGGAGCCGTTAGAGCCGAAGAACTGCACGCCGAAGAAATCATCGCTGGGGCGATTGATCGGGACGCCGGGGCGGATATTGAAGACCTTGTCGCGCAGGCTTTCTTCCTGCGAGTTTCCGAAATACCAGAAGTCGAAATTTCCCTGCGCGGCGTGATCGAGCCAGAGCGGGCCGAGCTTGCGGCTGAAGGTGGTGTTGCCACGGTTGAGGGTGGAAAAATTATCGCCATTGCCATCGGGCGGCAGTGAGAGATCGACTTGTCCTGCGGCGACTTGGTGCGGGCCGACGAGTTGTATCCACGGGCGGCTTGCGAGCCATGCGAGGTTTTTATCGTAGGCGTCGGCATTGGCCTTGCTGCGGAAGTCCGACCAATCGCTGTAAAGCACGAGGAGCTGGTGTTGCTCACCACCGCGTGCCTTACGTGAAGCGAGTTGGCGGAGGTTGATGTCGAGGCCGTTGTCGGTGTTGCGGAAGCGGAAAGCGGATGCCTGATCGTTGATGACGATGGTGTCGAGGTTGTTGATACGGTTCACGCGGTAGCCGTCATCGAGCAGTGCGCTTTGGCGTCCGAAGCGATCGAAGATGTGGCGGAACTGATCCATGAAAACGTGGGTGTAGCCCATGGCGGAGACCTTGGAGAGCACGCCTTCATCGACGATGCGCTCGGGAATCCAGAAGACTTTGTCCGATGGAGATGAGCCGTAGATGGAGGTGAGCGTGCGGTTTGCAGCGGCGACGTTGTCGTTCAGCCAGATTTGGTTAAAGTAAGGCATCGGCGAATCGGCGAAGGTGGAAGCGATGAGTTCCACGGTGCCGTTAGAGGCGAGTGAGCTGATGCGTTGATTGAAAGCGGGACCATCGCGCCAGGGTTTGTTAGCAGCGGGATCGACGGCGGCCCATTGGATGGCGGAGGCGAGTGTGGGAGTGATGTGCAGGCCGGCTTTTGCAGAGTAGGCATCGTGAGCATCTAGCATGCGGTAGTAACCGGTGCCGGCGTTGTCATTGATGCGGTCCTGAATTTCCGAACCGGTGAGCATGGGTTCGTTGCCATGGGTGAGAAGCATGACTTTGGAACGCTTGCCACGATCCGGGCCGTTGTAGGAAAACCAGGTGCGTAGTTCGCTGTTCTCCGCGATGTAGCTTTGGTCGCGCCAATAGTCTTCGGCGATCCAATCATCGTAGATCGTATCGCGGATGTCGCTGCGGCCGCCGATGTCGCCGAGGCCGCGCGGGCTATTGGTGGTGCCATCGCGAGTGGTGAAGACTTGGAAGCGGAGGCTGTTCGGATCGCCGAGCCAACCTGCGTCGATGAGGGCTTGTCGGCTGATGGAGAACTCGACGGCATCGAAGCGGCTGTCGAAGTAGGATTTACGGAAACCATTGGCCGATGTTTGATCGCGGCGGACGACACCGCGCGGGGTGAGGTTTTCACCGATGGAGATCGAGTTGTTAGCGGCGTTGGTATCGACATACACCGCACCGTTGTTGTTCTGATAGACGGCGATGACGGCTTCCCAGCGCATGGTGGTGCCGGTGTCCGTGTCATCGGGCAGGGCGTATTCGCCGACTGCGGCGTTGCCGGTATCGACGACGACATAGAGGTCGAGGTTTCCTTCCTCGGCATAAGCGCGGAGGTCGTGGAAATCAGCGCGAAAGTAAAACTCGCCGGTGCCGCCGATGCTGGTGGGGCCGCCATCGCGGGCGTAGAAGGCGACGAGATCGCGCGAGGTGTCGTGGCCGTCGCCAGCGGGATAAGTGTCGCCGCCTTGGTTTCCTGAGCCGTCGCCCTCGAACTCGTCGAGCACAACGAGGTCGTTGATTTTCCAATCGGTGAATTCCTGGCGGTTGGTGACCGCGCCGCGAACGATGGAGTTGCTGTTAGGAACAGGGCCGATGATGATTTCCTCGCCGGGTTGCACGACGATGGTGTTATTCACGCGTGGGTCGGTGCCGGCTTGGAGTTCTTGGAGGTTGGTGAGGCTGTCGAGATCAGGATCGCCGGATGCGCCGTTGTCAGCATGGGCGGTGGTGCCATCGAAGGTGAGGCTGCCGTCGTCGAGTGGGTTGAGCGCGTGGCGGACTTCCCAGCCGTCGGGCAGGCCGTCGTTGTCGGTGTCGTCGTTGAGCGGGTTGGTTTCGGTCCAGACTTCGCCGGATTGCCAAGTGCGGTTGTGGTTCGTGTCGCCGTTGATGTTTCCGCTAAAGTCCTTGTCTTCGCCGAAGCCGTCGGAGAGGCCGTCGGTGTCGGTGTCGGCGTTAGAGGGGCTGGTTTCAGTCCAGGTTTCGCCGGAGTCGATCTCGGCGTTGGGCCAGTTGCGGGCGAGTGTTGGCGCGGCATTGGTGGCGAGGGATGCGCCATCGCCATCGACCCAGCCGTTTCGGTTAGAGTCTTCGATGCCGTCTGTGAGTCCGTCGCCGTCGCTGTCCGGATTGTTGGGATTGGTGGTGGAGCCGCGAAGTTGTTTGGCGCGGTCGCCGCCTTGGCTGGCGCTGTTCACGCCGGGCACGTCGCCCTCGTTATCGAGGGTGTTGTAGAATGGCGGATCAAGATCGCCGACGAAGTTGGGATTGCCGTCGTTGTTGGTGTCGGTGGTGATGTTGGTATCGGGGCCGGGTTGCCTCCAACCGACTTCGAGTCCGTCTGGCAGACCATCGCCATCGCTGTCCGGGATGAGCGGATAGGAAAAACCGTAGGCGTTGTGGATGTGGATGTCGCCATTGGTCCACTGCTCGGAGTTTGGCTTGTAGCGAGGATCGTTGGTGGGAAAACCATTCGGCAGCGGCGTGGTGGTGCCTTCGTCGAAATCGGCGAGTCCATCGTCGTCGTCATCGAGATCGCTCGGGTTATCAATGACGATCTGGCGGCGAATGACGGTGGCGTTCCGGCTGTCGGTATTTACTCCAGTCGGCGAGGTGGCAGTGGCGAGCAGGCGGTAGGAACCGGGCGCGGTGATGTTCCATGTGAAATCCCAAATCGCGCTGGAGCCTTCGATCACTGGCTGGATGCCGGGGGCGATGAGATCGGCATCGACGGGTGTGAGCGTGCCGGTGCCGAGCGTGAATGTGAGAGCGACGGCAGTGGTGGTGGTGTCCGTTTCTACACGCACGGTGAAGTCGAGTGAATCGGGACCAGAGCCGTCTGGCAGGATGATTTCGACACGTTTTCCGTTAGAGTCAATTTCCTGCGGCTGGATGATGGTGACGCGCGGCTTGGTGGATGGCAGGAAGGTGACGCGGCGTGAGGCAAGTAGATCTGCGGCGGGCGTGGGCCGGTCATGGGTGACTTCGACGCGGTAGAGAAACTCCGGCCTGCCGTCGTAGAGATTTGGCAGCTTGAATGAGAGCGCGTGGTAGTCGGCGGTTTCGTTGTAGATGATGGAGAGCGCGGCGGGATCGAGAGTCTGGATGCCATTGGGCCATGAATCATCGGCGGCGAAGCGGACAAGGAAACGCTCCTTCAACTGCACCTCACTGAGTCCATCGGCGAGGTTCTTGGAGAAGTAGGCTTTGAGCAGATAATCGTCATTGATCGCAGCTCCATCACCCTGCGGAAATGCGACAAACATGCGGAAGTCCGGCCCGGCGGTGATGACGCTGCGGTTCAGCGTGGTGAAGTGGCCTGCGGTGTCGGTGAGGTCGTTATCCACCGATGAACTGAGTTCCTTGAGACGCACCTGGATGGTGGCGTTTCCACTGGCGGGGATGTTCACGTAGTTGAAACGAAACTCGCGGGTAAAGGTGGCGTCCGAGGGATTGATGGATGCGCTCGGGGTGACTTCGGTGGCTTGCACCCAGACGGCGTTGCCATTGGTAGCGGTGGTGGCGGTGTCGTCATTGGTGGCGTCGCCATCGGTGATTTTGAACCAGACTTCGTTCACAGATTTATCCGCGCGGACGACCGCGCCGTATTCGCTGCCGCCGATGGTTTGGCCATCGCTGGATGGGAAAACGATTTCACCCTGCGGGCGTGCGGCGTCGAAGTAGAAGGTCTGGGTGAAGGTGTTGTAGAGGGATGCCTTGCCATTGCGATTGAGGAAGGGTCGGGCGCGGAGGACGTGGAAGCCCTCAGCGAGTCCGGTTTCCGAAACACCGTAGTCAATGTGCGGCGCGTGGGTGATGGTAGAGGCGTTGAAGTTATCCACATGGAAGACTGACATCATGCGCTTCTTGCGCGAGTAGGAATCTGAACCGGAGGGATAGACACTGTTCGCACCTTGTTTGAAAATGCCGACTTTGTATTTGAGAGTGCTTCCGTTAGATGGCTTCGGAATGGTGGCGCTCATCCACCAGTCATCGCCGCCTTGGTTGTGGGAAAAGCTCATTTCCACGGTGCTTGTGGTGCCCAAGCCTTCACCGCCCGCGCCTTCGGGATTCGAGCCATCGGAGGTGTGGTAAAAGAACATGCGATAGCCGCTGCCGACGCCGTTGGGCTTGGCCCAGACGGAGATGGTGGTGGCGTTTTCCACATATTGAAGTGGGGCGTTTCCACCGGGCCAACCGCCGCCAGGTGTGCCGCCTACTGTGGCGGCGGGATCGTGATAGAGAAACGACGCATGACGTCCACCATCGGTGCCGGTATCGTATGGAGTGACGGCGTTGGTGATGATGGGCGAACCCGAGCTGATCACCCTGGAGTAGGTTTCAGCACCGGCGGAACCTAGCTTATTGCGAGCGGTATCGGCTGCTGCGAATTTTTCCGCAAACTGGCGGTGCGCGAAGGATGCTTGCTCGAAGCCGAGAAACACATCGGTGGAGGAACCCGGGCGGTGATCGCGGTAAAACGGATCGTCGTCAGTGGGGCCGGGAGCGCCATGGTCGGGGCGGGTGCCGTTGAGGTCGATGCCGCCATCTAGCTTGAGCAGGATGTTTTCTGCGGAGCCATCAGTGCGGACGACGAAGCGAAGATCGCTGGCACTGGTGACGCGGGGAATCTGATAGTCATAGGAGTAGTCGTTGGTGACGGGATCGGAGACGCCGTTGGGATTGAAAGCGGGATCGCCATCCGGGCCGTCGTTGCGGGTGACGGTGATGTTTCCGGCGGGCTGGTCGTTCTGATAGATGGTGATCGGTTTGCCGCCGGCGTTTTTCCAATGATCGGACTCCTCGGGTGTGCGCGGCGCGAAGATGAAGTAGCTGCCGGGCGGGACTGTGTGCGTGGCGAGGTTTGAGGCATAGGTTTCAAAACCCACCTGGCTGCCATAACCGCGCGCGTATTGGTGGAGGTATTCGTCGTTGGTGTCCGGGTTGTCTTCCGAGCCGCCGCCGGGGGTGGAGGGAAACGAGGTGCCGCCGGTGATGTTCACGCCGCTGGCATAGTTGTCGTTGATGGCGACGAGCATGGTGGCCCCCTTGCGCTCTAACAGGCTTTGGTTGACCTCAGTGAACTCGCGGTTGTCGATGCGCTCGTAGGTGATGAGATCGGCGTTGCCCGCCCGGCCTTTTTGCCAGCCGCGCGCGAAGTCCTGATGGATTTTTAGAAGATTGGGCAAGCGCTGGTCACCCCATTGGCCGAGGAAGGAAGTGTTGGCATGGCGAGGAAAGGCACCGCCGCTTTCGCCGAGGGTCTCGGCGTGGTAGTTGCCATCGGTATAGACGAGGCCCATGCCTGCGCGGGTGAAATAGATCGCGTGCTGGAGTTCGCGGCGGGCGGCGTAGTCGTTGTCATGGCTCTGGGCGTGCATGACGGTGACATCCGAGCCGAAGCCGCCGTGGCCTGCGAACTGATAGTTTTGCAAACCGGAGCTTGGGTTTCCTAACAGGTTGTTGAGATTGGAGCGGAGGTCGTTGTCCACAAGGCGCATACCGGAGTCGATGTAGGAGCCGTATGCGGGCGGCTGGCCGAGGTGCTCGCCGAACATCATGGCGTCATCGCGGGGAATCTCGGTGTTGAAGACGCTGTTGCGGTGGTTGGTATCGCCAAAGCCGCGGGTGAGATTGAACTGGCGCTGCGCCTGGCCGAGGTAGCCGTAGTCGCTGGAGTCCTTGTCGTTTCCGAAGGTGGCTCCGAAAAAATCTGCGGGCGCGTGTTTCACCGCATCAAGGCGGAAGCCGTCGGCCTTGGTGCGGTCGAGCTGCCAGCGGGCGGAACGATTGAGCATGTCTTCCACGCGCTCCGAGTATGCCTGCGGATTGGCTTGGAGATACGCAGGAGTCAGACCGTTGCTGGTGCCGAAGCCGACATAGTTGCCGCTCGCATCGTAGCAGTAGTATTCCGGATTGTTCGGATGGCGGATGAACTTGATCTTCGGGATCGTGTCACCCTCATACGAGCCGTGGTTGTAGTTCGTGCTGCCCGGCTCGGTGGCGATGTCGATGAGATCGGCGAGGCCGAGGTTTTGCACCTGCCACGCATCATTCCAGTCGCGGGTGTTGTCCCATTTCCGATAGAATCCATCCTCGGTCTTGCGAAGGTGGAAATCCTCCGGCACGAAGCCCGGATAAGTATCGATCGGCGTGTAGGCATTGTAGCCGGGCACATCGAACGCGTTATGGTTCATGATATTGTCGAAGTAGATGCGGATGCCGAAGCGATGGGCCACACGGACCATTTCAAGTAGCTCCGCCTCGGTGCCGTAGCGCGTGCGCACCGAGCCGCGTTGATCCTTCGAGCCGAGGTCGAAGCGATCCCACAAATCATAGCCCACGGACAAACCGCCGCTGCCCTTGGTCGGCGGTGGCAGCCAGAGCGATTGGTAACCTGCCTCCGCCAACTCAGGCATCTTCCGCGTCAGCTCGGCCCAGCTTGTATTGAAATACTGCAGCATCGACTCTCCCCGCGCCATCGTGACGAGCAGGGACAAGGCGGCAAGGAAGCGCAGCAGGATGGGTTTCATGACAGGAACGAGGAAAGTCCGGAAAAAGTGGGTTTCGGGGAAATTCCTCCTTTCCTTATGTCGCACCGAAAGGCCCGGTTTAAAAGGGATTTTTCAGGTGTAAGCGATCTCATCGCGTGAAAAGCTGGCTTTGCGAAAAATCAAACTCGCCCTCAAAGCGGCGATGCTCGCCGCAGTCCAAAGAAGCCGGAATAATGCTGGTCCCGCCAGCATTCCGCGCTTACATCCCGGCGCAGATGAGCGAAGCGCCCGCCGATCCCAAACGCCCCCGTGTCAACGTCCGCAGGCCGGATGTGATGGAACTCGTGTCCGCCGAGGTGGCCACGCATTTCCACTCGTCCATCGTCGAAAAACTGCGCGACAAGGGCGGCAGGATCACCCTCGGCAACACTACGCTGCTGCTCGCCGAGCAGTTTGGATTTTGTTACGGCGTGGAGCGTGCCATCGACCTCGCCTACGCCTCGCGCCGGGTGTTCCCGGAAAACCGCATCTTCATCATCGGTGAAATCATCCACAACCCGGACGTGAACCGCCACCTGCGGGAAATGGACATCGTTTCCCTGCCGTGGCAGGAAATGACCGGCTACGATGATCTAACAGCAGACGACGTGGTCATCGTCCCGGCCTTCGGTGCGCCGACGAGTTTCATGGACAAAGTCCACGAACGCGGCTGCTACGTGGTGGACACCACTTGCGGTGACGTGATGAAGGTCTGGCGGCGCGTGCGTGGCTTCGCAAAGGACGGCGTGACATCCATCATCCACGGTAAGTCGAACCACGAGGAAACCCGCGCCACTGCCTCACGCGCACTCGGCGAGGATGGCGGCGGCCAATACCTCATCGTGCTCACACTGGCGGACACAGACTACGTTTGCGACTACATCCGCCACGGCGGAAACAAAGCGGAGTTTCTCGAAAAATTCTCGGACGGTCACTCACCCGGCTTCGATCCCGATCTTCATCTCGGAAAAGTCGGAGTCGCCAACCAAACGACCATGCTCAAGAGCGAGACCGAGGAAATCCAACGTCGCGTCCGCAAAGCCGTCGCTGATAGAGACGGCGGCGATACGAACTTCCAAGTCTTCGACACCATCTGCGGTGCCACTCAGGAACGGCAGGACGCACTCATCGACATGCTGAAAAAACCGATGGACTTGCTACTCGTCGTCGGCGGCTACAACAGCTCCAACACCACCCACCTCGTGGAGATGGCGGAGAAGGAAGTGCCCACGTTTTTCATCCGTGGCGCGTCGTGCATCACATCGCTGGATGAGATCGTCCACTACGACCTGCACCGGAATGAGGAGATCGTTTCAAACTACGCGAAACTTTTTTCCGAAGAGCGCCCGGTCACCATCGGCATCACCGCCGGAGCTTCGTGCCCTAACAATTTGATCGAGGAAACGATCTTCAAGGTCTTCGAACTGCGCGGCGTGGACGTGGAGTCCAAGCTCGCCATTCGTCCGGCTGAGATTTGAGAAGACAAGCTTGGAATCCAACCGCCAATGGATGGCGGCGGGCAGGATGTCCGCGCCACAGTGTTCACTTCGTGACTGCTTGTTTCATTAGCCTCTCAGCGAGGGCTTTCAAATCTTCCACCGGGATGGCGAAACTCTCGGCGCGGTTGGCGCGGGCGATGTTCATGCCGATGCAGCGGCCTTCGAGATCGAGCAGCGGGCCACCGACGAGTTTGCTGGTGCCGAGGATGTCATGCTGAAGCACGCGTGGGAAACCGCTGCGTCTTTTGGAAAAGTCACCGCTCATCATGTCGTTGCGGTTCATCTGTTCCCCAAACATTTCACTGCGTGCCGCAAGGCGCACGTCGGCGGTGATTTGTTTCTTACCACGGCGGAGGGTGATCTTCACCTGCGTTCCCGGCTTGCGGTCCTTGAGTGCTTCGGCGATGTCCTCGACCTTCTTCACAGGCTTGTCCTCGATGGCTAGAATCACATCGCCCTTCTGCAATCCGGCTTCCTTCGCGCCGCTTTTTTCATGCACGCCATCGATTTGAAGTTCTTCGGATTTCGCACTGAGCACTACGCCGAGAGCGGTTCCTCCGACCACGGGGATTTCACGGATTTTTGCACTGACGATGCCTGCAAGCAGTCGCCTCGCGTTGCGCGATGTTACGCCATTGGCCGCCACCCAGGTGCCTTGCGGCACGTCGCTGTTAGGCGCATAGACCACCGGCACCAGCCCGGCGGCATTGATCTTCAGCAGCGACACATCCCACTCAGGATCGGTGGCGATTAGTTTCACTTCGGGATACTTCGTGCGGTCCACGGTGATAGTCGGCGTTTTCACAAGCTCGAACTCGCTGGCCTTGGTAAGGATGTAGCCATCTGCGGAAATGACGACGCCGTATCCGCACTCATCGCGGCCTTCGAGGATGACGGCGCTCGAAGTTTGAAGGACGGCGCGCTGCGGTTCGAAGACGGCGACCACGGCGCTGCCGGTGGTGCGGAATTCAGACTCTAGGTTCTGCTGCGCGGGCAGCGTGGAAACGAGGGCCAGCCATGCGATTGAGGAAATCCAGTCAGCGTTCACCGAGATTGAATGTGAGGGTTTGTTTTTCGCCAGCGCGTTCCAATTCCAGAATCACTTCGTCACCGGCGGCCATCTCCTTGAGTAGTTCCTGCATCTGTTCGCGAGTTTCGAGAGCCTTGCCGTTGAAGGTGAGTAGCACATCGCCTTCCTTCACTCCGGCGACTTGCGCGGGGCTTTTGTTTCCTACCTTCGTCACGATCAAACCTCCGCCGGGGCGTGCGTCGCTGGCGAGACCGAGGAAACCGCTGCCTTTCACAGGCTTCTTGGCAAACGGACCTTCGCCGATGAACTCAGACTTCAAGAGCGCGTCCCAGTTTTTTACATACTCGCTCATCGGCACATGCATGTTCACTTGGAGTTGATTGCCGACGCGCGAGTGGATGCCCACCAGCTTACCCGTTAGATCGAAGAGCGGTCCGCCTGAATCACCACCGATGAGGATGCAGTCGGATTGATAAGTCGCGTTCGCCATCCTCACGATGCGGCCGAGTCGCACGACCGAGCCGCGTATTTTATCGAAGCCACCGGAGTGACCGAGTGCGAAGACCCAGTCGCCGAGAAGAGCGGTGCTGGTGCGGTCGATTTCCACGAAAGGCCAGGTGCCCTTGTCGGTGATGCGGATCATGGCGGCATCTGTATCCGCGATGAGACCGAGCGTTTCCGCCTTGTGCTTGGTACCGTCTTCCATGACGACGGTGACTTTCTTTTTAACGCCGGAGCTGACGTGCGCGGCTGTTAGGATGAGGCCGTCCGCAGAGACGATCACGCCGCTGCCTGAGCCTTCGCCAAGCTCGATGCAGACGGTGGCGGAGCGTGCATTCGGGAGCGCCTTGATGAGAGCTGCCTGAATGGCATCGATGTCTTTGCGTGAGTCCGGTGCCTTTTTGTCATTCACGTAGAGGCGGTCCTCCGCAGCGAAGGCGCACCACGGCAGGAGCGCGAGTGTTAGAAAGGTCAGGCGGAACATGGTGACTGGGTGGAAGCGGCACGCTAACGTCATCGTGTCTATCCGGCAACCCGGGCGTGAGGGAGTTTTCGGAAAATGCCGACCCACTCGCGACCCTCGCGACCGGGATAGGTCCGCTGCGGCACCCAGCCTTCGATGCGCTCGAACCACGGCGAGAAACGCTCGTCCAGCTCTTCGATGGTCGAGTTGAAAGGCGGGCCCTCGTTTTCCTCACCCGGATCATTCGGCGTGAGATAGAACACCCCGGCTAGGATGCCGCCCGCAGGGAGCATCGCAGCGGCGGACGCGGCGTAGTGCTCGCGCTGCGATGGCTGGATCGCGCAGAAACAGGTGTGCTCCCAGATCGCGGAGAAACACCGGCCTTCACACCAATCGGCGGAGAGGAAATCCCCCAGCTCGTATTTCTCGCCGCCCGTCTGAGGTAGCTGACTCACGCGCGCGATCGCCGTTTCAGAAATATCCAGCCCCAGCACTGGCACCCCGAGCGCGGCCAGCGCCCTCACATCGTGCCCCATGCCGCAGCCCGGAACGAGCACCGGCCCCGCGCCCCATATCGTGGCACCATGGCTAGCGATCAAGTCCAGCATCGGCGGCGAGGCGTTGCCCTTGTCCCATGGTGTGTCGTCATTCCGATAGCACGCTTCCCAGTCTCTCATGCGCGGAATCCTCCCGCCGCACCGGACGAATGCAAGCGGGATGTGAGGTGCAGAAAACGCCCCCTTTGGACTGCGTGCAGCCTGCTGCCGCTTTCCCGCAGCCAGCCTGCTGGCAAGGGACAACCCAAGTCTCATCCCTCACAAGCCCACCCGAAAGCAAATCACTCTATACCAGATGCGGGACAGTAAGCTTGTCCACTCGCGCCGCTGTAACCCTTCATCTTCCCTGAAAACTGGAAACTGAACACGGCAGCAAACTGTTCTTCCATTTTCTCCTTCACCTCTCCCGCACGTCCGCTAGCGTTGCGGTAACCGTTCCACGCTCTCTCAGCAGATGATCTAACGCCATACGTTACAGCCATGAAAACTCCCATCACTCCCGGCGAGATACTCCTGGAGGAATACCTCAACCCCATGGGTATCTCCCAGAACGCCATGGCGCGGGCGATCGGCGTGCTGCCGCGGGCCATCAATGAGATCGTGCTCGGCAAGCGTTCCATCACTCCGGCCATGTCCATCCGCTTCGGCACCTTCTTCGCCCAGTCCGACACCTACTGGCACGGCATCCAGGTGGAATGCGACTTCCGCGCCCTCACCCGCAAACGCAAACAACTCATCTCCGGCATCCAGCCCGCCTCTTCCCTCGTCACCACCGCCTGATTGCTGGCCCCTTCTCTAAATGTGAATCCGAGTTCGCTGCCCCCTTTCACTTATCCCGACATAGCTACCCAAGAAAAGCCGGACCTCCACCCATGCCCGCCAAAAAAATACAGACCGCCAAGCGAAAACCCGTCACCGCAAGTCCCAGCGCCCTGCTCGTGCCGGAAAAGCTCGCCACGCTCGTCCACTACCTCCGGCACGAAAAAGTCATTCTCGATTCCGATCTGGCGGAGCTTTACGGCGTGAAAACGGGTGCCCTAAACCGGGCGGTTCAGCGGAACATTGAGCGTTTCCCTATCGATTTCATGTTCCATCTCACTGAAGCGGAGGCAGACGCTTTAAGATGCCAAACTGGCATCTTAAACGCCGACGCGGGCTCTTTAAGGTCACAAATTGTGACCTTAAAGCGCGGCCAACACCGCAAATACCTCCCCTACGCCTTCACCGAGCAGGGAGTCGCCATGCTCTCCAGTGTGCTGCGGTCCGCCCGCGCCGTGGAGGTCAACATCGCCATCATGCGAACCTTCGTCCAGCTCCGTCGGCTGATGGATTCCAACGCCCTCCTGGCCGAGAAAATCGAAGCCCTCGAAGAAAAACACACCGACCACGACCAGCAGTTTCAACTCGTCTTCGAGGCCATCAAACAACTCATCGCATCTCCAAGCCCACCCGCAAAAGAACTCGGCTTCCACACCATCCCATCCGCCACTTCCGCGAAAAGGCCACCCCGCCGTCTCAAAGTCTGATCGACTGCTGGATGGTGGATCGTAGATCCCAGATAAAATGCACGGCATCCAGATGAAATGCGATTTCCGCGCCCTCGCCCGCAAACGCAAACAACTCATCTCCGGCATCCAGCCCGCCAACTCCCTCGTCACCACCGCCTGATCGCTGCACTCTTCTAAAAATGTGAATCCGAGTACGGACCCCATCCACCATGCACTCGAGCCGCGCGGAAGGTGTGTTTAGCCATCGCCCGTGCGCCGAAGCCTGCCATTTCCGCCGCAAAAACCGGCAAAACCATAACAGCCGCCATCATCAGGCCCGCGCTCGCGCCGCTTCCAAGCACCGCGCCGCAAACACAAAACGCATACCGCACCGCCAAGCCATCGCGGTATCCATAAGGGCACGTCAATCGTCGCTCCGGGCTTGTTCAACCAAAGGGGGCAGTCGAATGGGATCGCTATCTCTCACCCATTCGCAGCACCCTTTATTGTTAGACTTCTTCTTTTGGTCACGGTCTTATGGCTGCAAATGGTTCAACTTCCGGTGGAGTGATGCGTCCATCCACAACCCCGTCACGACTGTCAATTTCCGAAGTCCTTACTGCAAGCTCTGAGCGGGAAACTACACCAGTGACAACGCTGACTCAACCATGACGTGTGCGGCTAGTGTTTGCGCCGAAAGCGGCCGAGACCGAAAAGGCGCTTGAAGAGGGCGGAGACGAAAAGCCCAAACTGCATGTGCTGGCAAATGCCATTGCCTGTAAGGGCTGGCAGGCGGTGCCCAAGCTCCATGACTTTCTCGGTTGGTATTGGAAGCTGACACGTTTTGCATGGAGGGGCACAGACGTTGCAGATAGGGAAACTACCGCGAACTCTCCCCAGCGACGCCGACATGGGCACAAAGCCTTTGGGGAAACGTGCGCCCTCATCAATTGACACCTCTAGCATGTGGAAGGCCAGCGGCCGCGATGTAACTTCGCAAAGCGCGCAGGGCACATCACCACCTTTTGCGGCTCTGTGCTTACTGGACTCGATAAGACTGTCACGTAATTGTTCTCTCAGGCCGTTCATAAGTTGTCTTCTTTTTATTGTCTAACGTCTTAGCGCAGCTACCGCCGCGCAGTGGCCCGAAATCAAAACAGGACGCTTCCGGCGGTTAGCTGGCGCGTTTTGTTCGGAATCTTTATTCACGATGGGAGATTTGGGGCTAAAAGCTGCCCATAAATCGCCTTACCGTCTCGCAACTCTATAAGCCGATATTGCCTTAAAATATCCAAACTCTTTAGAACCTCCATCCTCTCTTCTTTCAATGAACTTACCAAGTCGTCAACATCAACGGATTAACTCTCCGCTAGCGTCCTCAGCATCCGAAACGATAGCTGATCCAAATACAGCGGTTGCGGTCCCTTGGACCGCTCGTCTTTCAGTCTTCGCTGAACCTTTTCTTCCTTGGCCTTCCATTTCAAATACTTGGACAGAAGCAATAGATTACTCAAGAGCAAAACTCCTATTACGCCTACTATGGCTTTATCTTGCCATACCCACCCTGACCATACTAACCAGCCAGATATGGTTAGGGCACACGCCCACTTGGTTAGCGACAGTATCCCTAGGAATACCTTTTCCTCATTTATTATTAGTAAGTCCTTTATTCGTGAAAGTAACATTGCGTGATTTTTGTGGAAGTTTTCCAAGGGATACTAATTTATTTCCGAACAGTGTTATTGAGTAGCACGCCTTATTTGTCCTTCAAATGCAGCGTGCGGCATTTGCAGGACAAATACGGCACGGAAGGATACTTCTCTGGGAAATCCGTTCATGGAGCGGTTTTTAGACCGCTATGGAGGAAGTGCCAAGCAGGAAAGGCGAGGTGTTTTCGAGGAGTTAACTTTCGGGTCAGGGAAGGTCAAGGGGGCTGGGGCCGCCTGCTCCAGGGCGTTTCATCACATGGAGGTAGATCATGGTGATTTCGACACTGGCATGCCCCATGAGGGATTGGACAGTCCGGATGTCAGTGCCGGATTCAAGCAGGTGTGTAGCGAAGGAATGGCGCATGGTGTGGCAGGTGGCGCGCTTCGGGATGGCGGCCTTGCGGACGGCATCCCTGAACTGGCGCTGCATGGAGGATTCGTGCAGGTGGTGGCGGGCAATTTTTCCACTGCGGGGATGCGGGCAGAGGGTCATGGATGGGAATACATACTGCCAACACCACTCGCGGCAGGCGTTGGGCCATTTGCGCAGCAGGGCTTCGGGCATGTGGACGTCTCCCGCTCCGACGACGAGATCCTGCAGGTGTTTTTCGCAGGCTTTGGCGAGGTGTTCATGCAGCCGTGATTCAATGGCCTTGGGCAGGGTGACGATACGGTGTTTGCCGTCTTTGCCATCGAGGATGGTGATGGTGCCCTGACCGAAATCGAATTCCTTGACGCGCAGGCGCATGGCTTCCATGAGGCGAAGGCTGCTGCCATACATCACTTGGGCGATCAATTTCCACGGGTCTTCGAGACGAGCGAATACGGAGCGGACTTCCTCTCGGGTCATGACGACGGGCGGGCGGCGTTGGCCACAAGCGGGGGTGATATTTTCGAGTGTGAATTCGGCAATGCCGAGGACATGTCCGGGGTTAGTGTTTGAATTTAAAGATTCACTACAACCGATTCGCCTTCAAAATCATCTGGAGCGATTCGGTGGATGGAGGCGTTTTCAGTGAATTCACAATCTGCAACGCTACGGCGGGTTACAAGAATCGCCTGGGTGTAACTGAAAGTGGTGGGTGCCAAGAAGCGCGTTCATTTTGAACGCTGGGTGCCATGGACATTCTGTCCATCAGTCCGACAGAATGTCGGATGCACGTAGCCGACAGGATATCGGCTCTCCGTCTGTGGCTGCCCACCAGTGTCAGTTACACCCGAATCGCCTCGCCTTGAATCCACAGGTTTTTTCAAAACATCGGATTGGAATTTGAAATGCGCCGCGATCCGTGTCTGTAGTGTCGGGCTGATTTCGGATTTCTCCGGCTCAGTGTTTCCCACCACCACTACCATGCACACGATCAAGCGCGCGTTTTTCTGGCTCTCCGGGGCTGG
>JANMLQ010000120.1:0-4936 GCA_031372635.1 Akkermansiaceae bacterium
CGGCTTCACTCCACTGCCACGAGCCACGAGCGCATCATCGTGCTGGAAGTCATGGGCCACCGCGCCGGTTGGCTGGCGCTGCAAGCCGGCATCGCCGGTGGTGCCGATGTGATTCTGATTCCTGAGATACCCTACGACCTCGAAAACATCGCCGATGCCATCCGCAAACGCACGCAGAGCGGCAAACGTTTCAGCATCGTCTGCGTGGCGGAAGGCGCGATGTCCCGGCAGGACGCAAAAACTGTTAGCTCGCTGGTGGCTGTCCGCGATCACGCGACTTCCAAAAAGGAACGCTCCGAAGCCAAAGACAAGCTACGGAATTTCCACGACGAACATGTAGGCCATACCATCCGACTGACGCGGAGTTTGGAAAAACTCACCGGTCAGGAAACAAGGCTGACTATCCTCGGTCACTTGCAACGCGGCGGCACGCCATCCGCCTCAGACCGCGTCTTCGCCACCTGGCTCGGCACCGAATGCGCGAATCTCCTCAACGAATGCCAATACGGCGTGATGCTCGCCTTGCAAGGCAACTCGCTGAAACGCGTTCCACTCACGGAAGTGGCAGGCACCATCCGGCAAGTGCCACCCGATCACCCGCTCATCGCCGCAGGCAGGCGCGTGGGGACTTCGTTTGGTGAGTGAGATGGCCCTTGTTCTCTAATCCCTTTTTGAACCATCCTCGCGAATCACTCACTTTAAACAGCAACCTCTCCCATGCCCGCTAAACGTAAAACCGCCGATATTCGAGCCACCGATGCGACCGAATTAAGAGGCTGTGACGGGTAGATAATTGGAATTATTTCTCGATGAAATCCACTCGGCATTCCCAGAAAATGACCAAATTGCCCGTATGACCATCCCACAACCATTCCAATACCAAGGCAGTAAGCGCGCTCTCGCGCCTCTGATTCTGAATTACTTACCCGACAAATATCGCAGGTTGGTAGACCCGTTTGCGGGATCGGCGGCGATGACCTTGGCTTGTGCCGCACGGATGCGGGCTGAACGCTACTGGATTAACGACCTGAACAAACCGTTGGCAGAATTGCTGAACCTCATGATCAACCGTCCGGAGGAACTGGCGGACGCTTATGCTGAACTTTGGAAGGGCGAGGCTGAGGATGCACTCGAACATTTCTACACGGTGCGGGAGAAGTTTAACCGAACTCAGGAGCCGAAACTCTTTTTGTATCTGCTGGCGCGGTGCATCAAAGGGGCTGTTCGCTACAACAGCGAGGGCATGTTCAACCAAAGCCCTGATAAGCGGCGGTTGGGCACACGACCCGAAACCATGCGGCAGAATATCATGGCGGTCTCCATGTTACTGCGTGGAAGGACGGTCGTGACTTCGCATGATTTCCGCGATGTGCTGGCGGCAGCGGAGACTGAGGATGTCATTTACATGGACCCGCCGTATCAAGGGACATCGGGCGATAGGGATTCCCGTTATCTTGCTGGATTGTCATTCGATGATTTTGTGGTGGCGCTGGATGGTCTGAATGCACGGGGACTGCGGTTTGCGATCAGCTACGACGGAAGGACGGGAGACAAATCCTACGGTGAGCCTCTGCCTTCTTATTTGGGCCTCACTCATATCGAACTGGAAGCCGGACGCTCAACGCAATCGACCCTCCTTGGTCGCGAAGAGCACACCGTTGAGTCTCTCTACATTTCGCCCGCACTCGCCTCGGAAATCGGAGCGGTGCCAAAGAAGGTGAGTCTCAGGCCGGTGAAACAACCCGAACTCTTTTGAATCTGTCGGTATGCCCAAACAACAATATCCGAAGGAGTTTCTGGCACTTTGCCAATCGGTCACCGCCAAGCGTCCCCGAACTGTCATCACTCACATTTTAGAGCACGGGCAAATTACCACGGAGGAGCTGAAAAACCTCTACGGCTACAATCATCCGCCAAGGGCCGCTCGTGATGTGAAGGAGCATGGAATCCCCATTGAACGTGTCACGGTGACTGGTGGCGACGGCAGGAAAATTGCGGCCTATCGCTTTGGAGACCCCACGAATCTGAAGGTGCGCCGTTTTGATGGGCGCACTGGCCTGTCCAAGCAGATCAAGGAAGCACTCATCGCAAAGTATGGCTGCCGTTGCTTCATTTATTTGGAAGAGATGCCCGAGGCAGCACTGCAAATCGACCACCGCGTGCCGTTCGAGGTTGCAGGAGAATCGGAGACAATGTCGCCCGACGAGTTCATGCTGCTGTGTGGTTCTGCGAATCGGGCGAAAAGTTGGTCGTGTGAGCACTGCGACAACTGGACGAAGCTCAAGAAGAGGGAGGTCTGCTTGAGTTGCTATTGGGCGTATCCTGAAAATCACACGCACAATGCGATGCAGCAATTGAGGCGGGTTGATCTGCTCTGGCAGGGAGACGAAACAAAGCAATACGAACGACTCAAAGCGGACGCTGCCGAGGCAGGGCTGGCGATTCCTGATTTTGTGAAAGACGTGCTGAGCAAGGCTCTTGCAGGTAAGGAAAGGTAGTGGCGGGCCAATTCCGCAGCGCTCCGATTCTGCGTCTTTCGACTTCATTTTTCCAGTCGCCGGCACGCCTATCGAGAAGACGGACACGAACACCCGGGCGGTCTTTAGCGATTACAAAAGCATTTGCTATATCCAGAACTGGCAAGACCTCGGGCTGATCTGCCACCAGTTCCGATGAAAAGAACGAAATCGGACGCGTGCGGAGGCACGCATGAATTTGGCGGCATGTTGAAGGAATGGCCGGAGGGATTCCGGGCGCGGATGGAGCCGCGCATGAAGGCGGCCCTGGGCCAACTGAAGGTGATTTTTTCCGAACTGCCGCCGGAGTGGTTGCATGTGGACGGGGACGATTCTTTGCCTGTGCAATTGGATGTGAAGCGGGTAATCTCGGTTCTCGAACTGCCTTTCACGGAACCCGAACTCTTCTGGAAACTGCCATGAACACGATGACCCCCGCCTGCAATTATGCCATGCTCCGGTTTCTTCCCTATCCAGAGGCGGGTGAGTTCGTGAACGTGGGTGTGCTGGTGAGCTGCACGCAGCCGTGCTTGTTGGATTTTCTGATGGAGACAGAGATACCCGTGAGGGTGAAGGGGCTGTTTCCGCAACTGGATGAAAACGCGTTCCGCGATGCGGCGCAGGCGATGCAGCGAGAGATGGAACGGGTGAAGGGTATGGTCCGCGATGGGAAATCCTGCCAACTCGCGTTTCGGGAGACCGTGCGCCCCCGTGAATCGGTGCTCCGATTCGGAGAGGTGAAAACGATCCTGACGCCGGAGCCCACCGCGTTGATCGGAGACTTGTTCCGTCGCTACGTGAGGATGGAAACTTCCAAGGGACTGCCGCTGGCGGGTGTATGACTTCACATGGCCTCCCTCAACGAAAGCCACGTCGAAGAAGCCGCCCTCGAATGGTTCGGGGAGCTTGGGTATGCGGTCGGTCACGGGCCGCACTTTGCGCCCGATGAACCGGTATCGGAGCGGGATTCGTTTGGCGAAGTGATGCTCGTGGGGCGCTTGCGCGAGGCCACTCGGCGGATGAACCCGGTCATTCCCGTGGAGACCTGGGAAACGGTTCGGCTATGCCGAAGAGTTCAAAATTCAACAGGAAGGGATTTGATGCCATGAAGGATATGCCGGAGCCTGATTCAGACTTAATCCTCTACCAGACCGAGGATGGCCGGACGCGTCTGCAGGTACGGCTGGATGGCGAGACGGTGTGGCTTTCGCTCAATCAGATGGCGGATTTGTTCCAGCGGGACAAGTCAGTCATTTCTCGGCACATCAAGAACGTGTTTGAAGATGGGGAATTGGTGCGTGATGCAGTTGTTGCAGAATCTGCAACAACTGCCGCCGACGGGAAGACCTACCAGGTCGAGTTCTACAATCTGGACGTCATTATTTCCGTGGGCTACCGGGTGAAATCGAAGCGCGGCACGCAGTTCCGCATCTGGGCGACGCAGCGGCTGCGGGAATACATCGTGAAGGGTTTCACGATGGACGACGAGCGGCTGAAAAACCCGCCGGGCAAGGGGCATGTGGATTATTTCGATGAGTTGCTGGAGCGTATCCGCGACATCCGTTCCAGCGAACGGCGGGTGTTTCTGCGGGTGCGGGAAATCCTCGCGCTGGCGGCGGATTACGAGCCGACGGAGCCGGAGACGCAGGTGTTTTTCCAGACGATTCAGAACAAGTTGCACTTCGCGGCGACGGGCAAGACGGCGGCGGAGTTGATTGCGGAACGGGCGGATTCTTCCGAGCCGAACATGGGGCTGATGGCGTGGCGCAGCGGCTTGGTGCGGATGGGCGATGTGGTTATCGCCAAGAACTATCTGCGCGAGGATGAGATCGCGGAGTTGAACCGGATCGTTGTGATGTTCCTGGATTTTGCCGAAGATCAGGCGCGGCGGAAGAAGCAAATCTTCCTCCAGAACTGGGTGACGCGGCTGCATGATTTCCTGAATCTGAACGAACGTGCAATTTTACCCGACGCTGGGAAAGTAAGCCGCGAAGAGGTGCAGCGACTGGCGGAGGATGAGTATGAACGATTTGCTGCCCGCCGCAGGGAATTACTGGAAGCACAGGGTGAGGCGGACTTGCTCGGATTGTTAGATGCCGAGTTGAAGAGGCTCAGTAAGAAACCCAACGATTGAACCATGCTTATCCGGTTGCCTGGCAAACAGGTCAGAAGAATTTCAATAAGGAAGGCAGGAAGGCAGGAAAAGAATCATGCAACCACATCCTTCCTGATAGCCTTAATTGTTTTTTGGCAAGCAACCGGATAAGGATGGATTGACCCTCACCCTTGCGGCGTTGCGGCTTGGGAAAGCGCTTCCATCACGGCGGAGACGGCGGCGGGGGGGAGGGCTTCGGGGACTACTGCGCCGAGGACGAGGCAGCCGTAGGCGGTTTCCACGGGGATGACTTCGAGGGTGGCTG
>JANMLQ010000133.1:0-2031 GCA_031372635.1 Akkermansiaceae bacterium
ATGACCGACCTCCAGCACCGGCTGCGGGAAAATGGCCATTCTCCCTTTTTCCTCAAGCAGTCGATGGTCGAACTGGGAATGGACGTGCGGCGAATTGCCCGCGCGGTGGAGCGGACCGACGCGGCTGCCTGGATCGTGCTCTCTGGCTCGCGGGATGTTTTGGAATGGTTCTCCGCGAGGCCGACCCCCGTTTTCGCCCTGTTCGGAAGGCGGCGCAAGCTACCGATCCCGAGCGTGGGACCAGACATGCCCACTGCCTGCACGGCGGCCACGTGCGAATTGATCGGCCTGGGGCATCGCCGCATCGTGATGCTCGTCCGCCCGCGGCGGCGCTTGCCGGAGCCGGGGGCGTTCGAGCGGGCTTTTCTGGATGAACTGACACGCCACGGTATCCCAACGAGTGAATACAATCTGCCCGCCTGGGATGAATCAATCCACAGCTTCCACGACCGTCTGGAGTCGCTGTTCCGCGTCACCCCGCCGACCGCGATGATCATCGACGAGGTGCCGCTGCTCATCGCCGTGCAGCAATTCCTTGCCTCGCGACGGCTGCGAGTGCCAATTGACGTGTCTCTGATTTCCACAGAAAACTCACCGGCACTGGATTGGTGCCAGCCGGCTGTCGCCCACATCCGTTGGGAATCGGCCCCCATTGTCCGCCGGGTGCTTCGGTGGGCGGCCAACGTGAGTGCCGGCAGAAGCGACCTGCGCCAGAGCATCACGCCCGCCATGTTCGTTCCCGGCGGGACGATCGGTCCGGCTCCCGAAAGGGAACATCACAAAAGGGTCTGAATGGCGCTGGAACAAAACGTGGATTCACCCTATTTCACAGTCGTCTTGAGATAATTTACAATGGGCCACTTTGCGGCAAGAGAACCGGCCAACCAAACCAACACGTCCTTCTTCGGATTCTTGAATCTTGTCATTCAGCTATCCGGATCCTAAATCACCCCATGGTCCTCAAGATCACCAAGACCCCCAAGTGCTACGTCGGCGGTGCCTTCATCCGCTCCGAGTCCGGGCGTGTGGCTCCGCTGCATGATGCCGCCGGAGAATTCCTCTACAACATCCCACTCTGCACGAAGAAGGATCTCCGCAACGCCGTGGAAGCCGCCGCAAAGGCTGGCTCCAGCTGGGCGAAACGCACGCCTTACAACCGTGCGCAGATCCTCTACCGCCTCGCGGAGATGCTGGATTCCCGCGCTACGGAAATGGCCGCCGTCTCCAGCGCGAAAGAAGTCCGCACCGCCATCGGCCGCATCGTCCACTTCGCCGGTTGGGCGGATAAATACGAACAGATCCTCGGCAGCGTGAATCCAGTCGCCACGCCGCATTTCAACTTCACCATCACTGAGCTGGTCGGCATCGTCGGCATCCTCGCTGCGGAAAACGCGCCGCTGTTAGGTTTGCTCACGCTGATCCTGCCCGCCATCACTTCAGGTAACTCCGTCGTCGCGCTTGCCTCGCGTTCATCTCCCCTTTCCGCGATCTTGTTAGGAGAAATGCTCGCCGTCAGTGATCTCCCCGGCGGCGTGGTGAACTTGCTCACCGGCGACCGCAAGGACATGCTATCCACCTTCGCCACCCACGAGCACATCCGCGCCCTCGCCGCCGTCGCGGACAAAGCGGATGCCACGGCGCTCCAACAAGGAGCGGCGGAGAGCGTGAAGCGTGTGAAAATCCACAGCCCGGAAACCGATTGGTTTTCCAAAGAACACGATTCGCCCTACGCCATCCGCGATTTCACCGAAGCCAAGACGGTGTGGCATCCGATCGGTGCTTGAGGGTTTGCAGCCGGTGTGGAGCGCGGACTCCATTCCGCACGCGGTTCTCATGCTTCACCGGGCGGAATGAATTCCAATATGCATGATCGCCTAGTTCTCCGGTATTAGTAGAGTAGGGAGCAAAGGTGGGTGTTAAAGCCGCACCTTTGCTCCCCCTCATCGAACCGGACGGGCGGATTTCCCGCATCCGGCTCTCGGAGTGCTGTTCTTCGGTTTGCTTCATGAGTGTCGCCATTTGGTCTTCAGG